>NCBI01000016.1 GCA_002255365.1 Chromatiales bacterium 21-64-14 | reverse complement strand
GGGCGGGTACCGGCGCGGGATCTGCCGGCGCTGGAGGCGCGGGTGGAGGCCCTGTTGCGCGAGCCGGTGGCGGTGCCGGAGACTCATCCGTTTACGTTGCAGCAGATGCTCCAGGACACCCTGGACCTGTACTGGCGTTTGGCCGGTGACATTTCAGGCGCGGGGCCGGCGTCCGTACCCCGGCGGCCGTAACCGATCCTGGGTCTGGGATATGATGCGCCGCCGGGATCGCCGGCTGTGATGGAGAATTGCGCGCGGACATGCAGCGGGTACAAGTCCTTCTGGTCGCGAAGCCCTGGCGGGGTGGGTTGGCCCGCTACGTGTTCCAGGCGCTCCAGGACCTGTTGCCGGGCGACGTCGCTTGGATTCCCACGTATCCGGTGGGTGCCGCGGATCGGCTGGCCTATGTGCGGGACCGGGCGCGCTGGCGCCGCGCCCTGGTGGCGCGCATCGGTGCAGTCCAGTACCGGGCCGCGCTGTTCATTAACCACTTCCCGGAGCTGGACGGTCTTCCGCCGGACGATCGCCATGTCCTCTGGCTCACCGACGGGCCGGAACCGGACGCGGGCGGCTTCATGCCGTATCATCGCGTGTTTGTGTCCGATCCTGGCTATGGCGAGGCGATCCGCGGTGCCGTGGGCACGCGGCGCTACGCCGGGGAACTGGCCTTCGCGTTCCACCCGGACATCCACCGTCCCCAAGCGGACCGCGGGCGGCCCGAGGGTTTCTGCATGATTGCCAACCGCGATGTGAAGCGGGATTTCCACCTGGGCATGCTGTTGGCGGTGGGGTTGCGTCCCCGGGTATACGGCAACTACTTTCTCCGGCATCCGCTCGCGCTGCGCCATCCCGGGTGCTTCCGGCCGCGCGTGTCCAACGATGCCATGGGCCGGGTCTACGCGCGCCACGCCCTGTCCCTGAATGTCCACGCACGCGTCTTGCGCGAGGGAACCAACATGCGTAGTTTCGAGTGTGCCGGTTATGGAGTCCCGCAACTGATCGAATACCGCCCCGGTCTGGAACGCCACTTCGAGCCCGATGCGGAGGTGGCGGTGTACCGGGAGCCGGGGCAGGCGGTGGACGCCGTACGCGGACTGCTTGCGGACCCGCGTCGCGCTCGGGAACTGGCGGCACGGGCAGCGCGCCGTGCGTTGGCTGAACACACCTATCATCACCGTTTAGCGCGCGCGCTGGATGGCCTCATATCCGCTGCGCGACTGCGCCGCCCGGGCCACTGAGCTTGCCGATGGAAGATGCCTGGTCAAATACGACGGGAGGCCGCGTGCGTGCTGATGTCACGTTGGCCGCGAGGGCGCGGCGGACCCTGGCGGAGAACTACGAGTGGCTGCTGATACTCAGCGTGCTGCTCCTGCTGTCCACCAAGACGCTGTTCAACGCCCCCATGATCTTCATGGCGTTGATTACGCTCTATCGCCTGTACCGGAACCGGCGCCCGATCCTGACGGACCCGGCGGTGCGTTTCATGGGCGTGTTGTTTCTGTGTTTCTGGGTGCCCATGGTGCTGTCTCTGCCCGGCGCCGCGGATCTGGAACGTGCCGCGAGCACCGCCAGGGATTTCCTGCGCTTCCCCCTGGACGGCATCTTTATGATTCAGGCCCTGCGCGTACCGCGCAACCGGGAACGCCTGTTTCTGGGCGTCTTCCTCACGCTGACCGTATGGAGCCTGGACGGTATGCTGCAGTTTTTTGCCGGCCGCGACCTGCTGGGCTATCCCTATCAGGGGGCCGAATTGACCGGCGTGTTTTTCCCGTACCTGCGTTTCGGCTTGGTAATCGCTACCGTGGCGCCCTTGTTCTTCGAAGGTCTGCGTCGCTACGGCCGGCGCCGGCGCTGGTTGTGGCTGTTGTTGGTGCCCTACGTGGCATGCGTCTTTCTGAGCGGGAACCGCACGTCCTGGATGATGTTGTCGGTAGCGGTGCTCGGCTACGGAATCTTTCTCTATCGTGCCTACGGGGGGGTGGCTTGGTACAAGGTCGTCGCCGCGGCCGTGGGGATTTTCGTGGTGCTTGGGCTGCTGGCCGTGAAGCAACCCTGGTTCGAGTCCCGGGTGCAGACCACTCTGGGCCTGTTCAGCGGGAACTACCAGGAGATCGACCGCGCCACATCCTATCGTCTGTCGATCTGGAAGACTGCCATCAACGTATTCGAGCACCACTGGATCAATGGGATCGGCCCCCGCGGTTTCCGCTATGTATACCGGGATTACGCCGGGCCGCATGATTTCTGGCAGCATCAGAATCCGCCGGAGGCGCCGACCCATCCGCACCAGGAATTGCTGGAGATCCTGGCCGGCACCGGCGTGCCCGGCGGAATCGGTCTGGTGTTGTTCTTCTGGGTGCTGGCCCGACGTCTGCGCGCCTCATCCCCGCAGGTGGCAACCGCGGCCATGCCATGGGTCGTTGGCACTGTGGTGGCCATGAACCCGTTGAACGTGCACATGTCGTTCTACGCCAGCTACTGGTCCACAGTGGCTTGGTGGTTGCTGCTGCTTGCGGTAGCCGAATGGGGTGCGGCCAGGGAGGGGGCTAGGAACCTGCCGCCAAACGTCGATACGCGGTGAGGAATCGGGGGATCACCGCGTCGGCCGAATAAGTATCCCGGTACCGGTTCAGGGCCTGTTGTCCCTTCCGGCTCCGTTCGTCGTGGTCAGCAGCGGCGGCTGACATGGCACGCGTTAGGGAACTGGGATCTCCGGGGTCCGCCAGGTAGGCCAGGTTGTCATTCAGCACCTCCATGGGCCCCCGGCAGCGGGTGCTCACGATCGGCTTGCCGCAGGCCATTGCCTCCAGCGCGACGATCCCGAAGGGTTCGTCGCGCGACGGCAGCACAAAGACGTGGCCGCGGGACAGGAAGCCCGGCACGTCCTCGATCCATCCCTCGAAGGAGACGGTATTCTCGAGCCGCAGATCCCGCGCCTGGCGGCGCAGACCGTCTTGTTCGGGGCCGCTGCCGCCGATCAGCAGCCGCGCCTCGCATCCGCGATCCAGCAGCTTGCGGAACGCCGCCAGCAACACATCGAAGCCTTTCTTGTGGACCAGGCGCCCGAGGCTGACGAAGACCAGCGCTGGGCCCGCGGGCTCCGTTGCGTGCTCCACCGCCGGCAGCAGGGAGAAGTGGGGTATGACTTCTATGCGCTGTGCCGCGACGTGGTGGATCTCCAGATAGCGGCGTTGGTCCAGGGTGCCGGGCAGGAACAGATCCACGTCGCGGTAGTATTTCAGCTTCACGTAGTTGTGCAGATTCGCCGCCAGCGGGATTCCCAGGGCACGCGCCGCCGGGCCGCAGAACCACGCGCCGCGGGCGAGATGGCAGTGGATTACGCTGGGCTGAAACTGGCGCAGCTGCGCGCGCAGGCGCCACCGCGCCCACGGGTCCCAGGGGCCGCGTACCCGGATCGAGGCCACCTCCACGCCCGGGAGTCCTTCGATCTGCCGGCGTTTCACGAAGTCCCGGTGGCAGACGGCGAGCACCTGCACCCCCTGTCCGGACAATGCCTGGCACAGGTCCACGAACAGCCGTTCCGCGCCTCCGAATCCCTTGGACAGCATGACCTGGGCCAACCGCAAGGGCGGGACTGCTTGCTTGGTCGCCATTCTATGGTGCAGGCTAATCGATTCGTGGGTGGGCCGGCGTAGGCACCCTGCGCGGATCACATGCCGCGCGGCGGAGCGGTGCGCGAAGGATCGAATATGGAAAATCTATCGGTATTTGTGACGACATTCAACAACGCGCGCACTCTAGCCCCTTGCCTGGAGAGTGTCAAATGGGCGGACGAGATCGTGCTTCTGGACTCGTTCAGTACCGACGAGACGGTGTCGATCGCCGAGCGCTACGGATGCCGGATCTTCCAGCACGAGTTCCTGGGCTACGGCCGGCAGAAGCAGATGGCCTTGGAGCACACGCGCAACCGTTGGGTCCTGCTGCTCGACGCCGACGAGGCGCTTGCGCCGGATCTGCAGGCCGAGATCCGGGCCCTGCTGGAGCGAGGGCCGCAGGCCGACGGCTACGAAATCCCGCGCCAGGAGCAGTTGTTCTGGCGAATGTGCAGCCCGCGGGTGCGGATGAATCACTTCTTGCGTTTGTTCGACAAACACAAAGGTCATGTCACCGATATGCCGGTACACGCCGCACCCAAGGTGGATGGGACTATCCACCGATTGCTGAACCCCTTCTATCATTTCGGCGAGACCGACATCCACACCAAGGTGGACAAGATCAACCATTACTCCACCGGCCTGGTCGCGGACAAACTCGGGAAGGGGCGCGGCCGCCACCCGTGGATCCTGGTGTTATATCCGCCCGTGTATTTTCTTCGTTCCTATGTGTTCAAGCGCAATTTCCTGAACGGTTGGGCGGGTTTTATCACCTCCGTGACGGGCGCCTTCTATGTGTTCCTGAAATACGCGAAGGTGTACGAGGAGCGCCAGTTCCAACGCCACGGCGAGCGCCTGATGCCGCCGGGTGCACCGGCAAGCCCGCGGGACTCGCGCGCCCAACGTTACTAGAATCTATATCAAAATCGCAGATCGGGCGTTCAGGCAAGGTGCGGGCCCGGCGAGGCGCGCCGTTTGCACCCAGTAAATGAGCACCGCAGCAGGGTCCGCAACGCCGCATGGGCGACCGGGATGCATTTTGAGATCGGTTCTAATCCGAATTATGGATGGTGTAGGTCGGGGGCGTGTCAGAGCTGTCTTAGGTGCCGCCGTGTGCTTGCGTGTCGAGGGCCGCTTGGAGGACTCGCTGCGGCGTGATGACGCGCATGCAGGAATGGTGGGAGCAGGTCTTGCGGTAACAGTTGATGCAGGGTAGTTCGGCCTGAACGGTGGCCACCGAGGGCCCGATGGGGCGTACCCTGCGCGGATCTGTGGGGCCGCAGATCAGCACGATGGGACATCCGGCCGCCGCGGCTACGTGGGCGGTGCCGGTATCATTGGCGATCACCACCCGTGCGCCCTCGCACAGCGGCACGATATCCAGGATCTCGGTTACGCCGCAGAGATTGACCACTGGCACGCCGGCGGATGCCTCGATGCGCTGGCATTCCTCCAGTTCGTCGGGTCCCCCGATCAGTACGATCTTCGCGATCCCCGCCTGATGTAGCAACTGCCCGAGCGCGGCGTAGCGCTGCGCACCCCAGCGTTTCAAGTACCCCGCGGCCTGACAGCCGGGCAACAGCACCGCGTATCCGCCTGGGGTGAGCGCGTGCTCCACGCTTAGGGCCGCGACGCGGGCGCGGCTGGCGGGCGGAATATGCAGTACCGGGCGCTCGCTGCGGGGTTCGATCCCCGCATTGCGCAGGGCGGAGGCCATCCGGTCGTGGATATGGGACGGCCAGGGCAACGGATCCGGGTAGAAATTGTATGGGACCACCCGCCGGTTCCCGATGCGGTAGCGCGGGAGGCGTCCGCGCAGCGCCAGCAGTCCGAGCAGGATGCGCGAACGGTCGCTGGACTGCAGGTCGACGATCAGGTCATAGCGCTGGGCATGGACGTGGCGTAACCAGCGGCGCATCTCCGCCGGTCCGCGGCCGGCATTGCGCAGGTCGAAGGCGAAGACCTCCCGGAAGCGCGGGTCGCCGCGGAACAGGGATTCCCACGGGGGCAGGGTGTTGAGATCGATCTCCCGCCCCGGGAACGCATGGCGTAGGTCATTCATGATGGCGGTGGCGAGCACCACGTCTCCCAAGGCGCTCCATTTGATGATCAGGATGCGCCGGATCTCGTCCCGGCCGGGCAAGTCGACGGCGGATGGCTTCAAGGTGGCGTGGATTCCCGGGTTCCGGCTGGCATGCCTCAAACCCGCATTATTCATGAACGCGGCGGCGCGCTCCAGTGGCGGCCCGGGGATCGCGCCATGGCATCGGAACGCGGGCTCGGGGCGGTGCCGGTTGTCAGCCCGATTCCCTACCCGCCTCCTAGCGGCGGTAGAGCACGTTCTTGCCGCTGGGCTGGGTCTTGAAACGCCGGTGTACCCATAGATATTGCTCCGGCGCCTTCTGGATCTCGGACTCGATGAGCCGGTTGATCCGCGCCGCGTCCTGGACGCGGTCGCCGCTGGGAAAGTCCTCCAGGGGCGGGTGGAGCACCAGTTGATAGCCGCGCCCGCCGGGCAGGCGGCGTTGGAAGAACGGCACCACCGGCGCGCCACTGATCCGCGCCAGGCGCGAGGTGGCGGTGATGGTGGCGGCCGGCACGCCGAAGAATGGCACATAGACGCTGTGTTCCCCCCCGTAATTCTGATCCGGCGCGTACCAGACCGGCATGTTCGCCTTGAGGCTGTGGAGCATGGCGCGCACGTCTTCCCTGGGGATCGCGCGTTCGAAGTGTTTCCTCCGTGCCCGGTGCATGACGGTCTCGAACACTGGATTCTTGTGTTCGCGGTATAACACGTGGAACGGGGCGGTCAGGGACAGCAGACGGCCACCGATCTCCAGGGTGGTGAAGTGGGCGCTCAGCAGGAGGACGCCCTTGCCCCGCTGGAGCGCCCCATGGAGGTGTTCAAGGCCCTCGATGTGGGCCAGGGGCCGTAACTGTTCCGCGCTTGCCCACCAACTCATGGCGGTCTCGAACGCGCCGATCCCGAGGGATTCGAAGTGGGCGCGAATCAGGGCAGCGCGGGGGCGGGAATCGAGTTCCGGGAAACACAAGCGCAGATTTACGTCCGCGATGTGCCGGCGCTCACGGGCAAAGGGCCGCAGGAGTCGGCCCATCCAGCGGCCGAGCCCCAGTTGCGCCCGATAGGGGAGTTGCGCCAAGCACCACATGAATCCAACGCCCACCCACGTGGCCCAATAACGCGGCCTGAACCGGCGCCGGTGCGGCGGAGTGGGGGTGGTTGTCGTCACGTTCGATCCGATGGGAGTCGAGCCTGGGATTCTACCGCCCACGTTACGATGGGCGCAAAACGCTGCCTCGAACCGGAACGGTGTCACCCCTGTGGTATCATGCTCGCCGTGTTGATCGGGCACGGCGGCGCGCGGGCATGAACCTGCAAATTCCCAGTTTCGAAGGGGCCCGGGTGTTGGTGGCCGGTGATCTCATGCTGGACCGGTACTGGCAGGGGGCCGCGTCGCGGATCTCCCCGGAGGCCCCGGTGCCGGTGGTGCGGATCGGGGCGTGCAGCGAGCGTCCGGGGGGCGCGGGCAACGTGGCCCTGAATATCGCGGCCCTGGGGGCGCGGGTCACAGCGTTGGGTTATACCGGTGCCGACGAGGCCGGTCTGCGGCTGCGGGGGCTCCTGGAACAGGCGGGGGTCACGCCCCATATCCTGGTTTTGGACGGATATGCCACGGTCACCAAGCTGCGGGTGCTGAGCCGGCACCAGCAACTCATCCGGCTCGACTTCGAAGACGCGACGGTTACGCATGATGCCCCCGGGTTGCTGGACGGATTCCGCGACGCCCTCTCGCGGGCGGACGTCGTCGTGCTGTCGGATTACGGTAAGGGCGCCTTGCAAGGGGCCCCGGCGATGATCCGTGCCGCGCTGGAGGCACGCCGTCCGGTACCGGTATTGGTGGACCCGAAAGGGCGCGATTTCGACCGCTACCGGAACGCGACCCTGGTGACTCCGAACCGCGCCGAATTTGAGGCGGTGGTGGGTCCGTGCGAGGACGACGCCACGCTGGTGGAGAAGGCGCGTGCGTTGCTCGCGGCCCATTCCATTGGCGCCGTGCTCATCACCCGGGGTGAGCAGGGGATGACTCTGGTGCGCCCCGATGCCGAGGCCCTGCACTTGGCGGTCCACGCGCACGAGGTGTACGACGTCACCGGGGCCGGGGACACGGTGATCGGGGTGCTGGCGGCGGGTCTCGCGGCGGGCATGGACCTGGGCGCGGCCACTGCCCTGGCGAATCTGGCGGCGGGCATCGTGGTGGGCAAGCTCGGCGCCGCCAGCGTGTCGGTGGCGGAACTGCGCCGCGCGCTGCGGGAACAGGACGGCGTGCGGCCCGGAACCCTGGAGGAGGCCGAGCTGGCGGATGTCGTGGCAGAGGCACAGGCCGCGGGGGAACGCATCGTGCTGACCAACGGATGTTTCGACCTGCTCCACGCCGGACATGTGGCGTACCTGGAGGAGGCTCGACGGCTCGGTGACCGGCTGGTGGTGGCGGTCAACGACGATGCCTCGGTGCGCCGCCTCAAAGGACCCGGTCGTCCCGTCACGCCGGTTTCCCAGCGCATGGCGGTGCTCGCGGCGCTGCGTTGCGTGGACTGGGTGGTCGCGTTTTCCGAGGACACGCCGGAGCGTCTCATCGGTCGGCTGCTCCCGGATGTGCTGGTGAAGGGAGGTGACTACCGTCCCGAGGAGATCGCCGGGGGTGCCCAGGTGCAGGCCAACGGCGGCCGGGTCCTGGTGCTCCCGTACCGGGATGGATGTTCTACCAGCGCCTTGATCCGGGCGATCCGCGCCCCGGAGCCGGCGCACGGGCCGAAGGCGCCGCACGGGGAGTCCCCGGACGGCGTATGACCGGTGGCGGGCCCGGGCGCTGCGCACCATGTAAGGTCCGGAAGAGCCGGACCACTGGACAGGAACCATGATCATCATCACCGGTGGCGCGGGATTCATCGGCAGCAATCTGGTCAAGGCCTGGAACCGGCGCGGGCGCGACGACGTGCTGGTGGTGGATGACCTGCGTGACGGTGTCAAGTTCCGCAACCTCGTGGATTGCGACATCGCGGACTATCTCGACCAGGAGGATTTTTTGTCCCGCGTCCTGCGCGGTGAGGAATGGCCGCAGGGGATCGACGCGGTGTTTCATCAGGGCGCCTGCTCCGTGACCACCGAGTGGGATGGGCGCTACATGATGCGCAACAACTATGAGTACTCCAAGGTCCTGCTCGAGTACTGCATCGATCGTGGCATTCCATTCCGTTACGCCTCTTCCGCCGCGGTTTATGGGGCGGGTCGGGCGTTTAGGGAGGAGCGGGCCAACGAGGCGCCGTTAAACGTGTACGGCTATTCGAAACACCTGTTCGATCAGCTTGTGCGCCGGCGGCTCGCGGCGGGCGCGCGCCGGGTGGCGGGCCTGCGCTACTTCAACGTCTACGGACCCCGGGAGGCCCATAAGGGGCGCATGGCCAGTGTGGCCTACCACCTCGATCGCCAGTTGCTCGCCGGGGAGCGGCTCAGATTGTTTCAGGGTTGTGACGGCTACGGTGACGGCGAACAGTGCCGCGACTTCGTCCATGTGGAGGATGCCGTGGAGGTGAACCTGTGGCTGCTGGATCATCCCGAGGTCTCCGGCATCTTCAACGTGGGCACCGGCCGCAGCCAGACCTTCAACGATGTCGCCCGGTCCGTGATCGGTTGGCACGGTCGCGGCGAGATCGAATACATTCCGTTTCCGGAGGAGCTGCGCGGGCGTTATCAGAGTTTTACGGAGGCGGATATCCACGCCCTGCGCGCCGCGGGCTATGCGCACCCGTTCCGGAGCGTGGAAGAGGGGGTGGGCGACTATATGGAATGGTTGCACGGCGGCGGATGAGCCGGACGCGCCAACCCCGCCGTCGCCGGTGCCAGGCGAACGGCGGTCCTACGGGCAGGGCCCAGGCCGGTTCCCATCCGTGCGGCTGATCTACACCGCCATCCTGTATCTGCTGACCCCATTGGTGATGTTGCGTCTGCTGTGGCGCAGTCGCGCCGATCCGGATTACCGGCGCCGCTGGCCCGAACGGTTCGGCTTTGGCTCCACGCAACGGCGTCCCGGCGCGATCTGGGTGCATGCGGTGTCGGTGGGCGAGGTGCAGGCGGCGGTGCCTCTGATCCGGTCCCTGCGTGAGTGCGACCCAGCCTTGCCGCTGGTGGTGACCACCACTACCCCGACCGGGTCCCGGCACGTGCGCCGGGTGTTCGGGCAGGACGTGATCCATGTGTATATTCCCTACGATCTACCAGGGGCGGTGCGCCGTTTCCTGCGGCGCGTGCGTCCGCGGCTGCTGATCGTCATGGAGACCGAGATCTGGCCGAACCTCTACCATTGGTGCCGCCGCGCGGATATCCCGGTGGTGCTGGCCAACGCGCGACTCTCGGAGCGTTCCGCGGCCGGATATGCCCGGGTACCGGGTCTGGTACGCGACACCCTGGACTGTCTGGCCGCGATCGCGCCCCAGAGCCAGCTTGATGCCGCGCGGCTGCTGGCCCTGGGGGCGGATCCGCGGCGCGTGTCGGTCACGGGGAATCTGAAGTTCGACGTTCGTCTTCCCGCCAGTCTGTTGGAACAGGCCCAGGCCCTGCGCCGGGCCCTGGGAACGAATCGGGCGGTGTGGATCGCCGCCAGCACCCATGAGGGCGAGGACGAGCAGGTTCTGAAGGCCCATGCAGCGGTTCGGGAGCGGATCCACGACGCGCTGCTGGTCCTGGTTCCGCGCCACCCGGAGCGCTTCGCACGGGTCGCTGCCCTGTGCCGGAGGCTGGGTTATGAGACGGTGGTGCGCAGCGCGGGTGGCCCGTGTCTGCCGCGGACCGCCGTGTTTCTGTGCGACACCATGGGGGAACTCCCGGCGTTCTATGGGGCGTCGGACCTGGCGTTCGTGGGTGGCAGTCTGGCCCCGGCGGGCGGCCATAATCTGTTGGAGCCTGCTGCGCTCGGGGTGCCGGTACTGACCGGGCCCCACATGGACAACTTCCTGGAGGTGACGGAACTCATGTTGCAGGCTGGTGCTGCGCGGACCGTGGATGGATCGGACGCGCTCGCCGGCGCGGTGACGGAATGGTTGCAGAACGCGCCGCTGCGCCACCGTGCCGGGGAGCAGGGGCGCGCCTTGGTCGAACGTAACCGCGGCAGCCTGGAACGGCTGCTGGCGGTGCTGGCCCCGTATCTCGACTGACCTGGTGCGGCTTCAGACCGAGCGGCGGTGTGCCATGGCGCGGCCCAGAGCGGCGCAGGCGGCGGGGTCCAACAGCACCCGTACCCGTGGCAGCAACTGGGCGTTCTCCAGTTCCACATGAGCACGATACATGCGCTGGAAGGCCTCCGCGTCCGCGCGGAACGCGGCCGCGTCGCGTATTTCATTCGGTTCCTGCAAGCTCGGTTCGAGTGCTGCCCAGCGCGTGTTCATGGCTTGGTGTTCCGTGCGCAGGCGCATGATCAGCTGATCGAGTTCCGGCGTCCGGCCTTCAAGCAGCGGGAACAGGTCGCGTTCCTCATCGGCGTGATGGTTCAGACCGGCGGTGGAGAAATAGCGCAGCACCGCGGCCGCGGCGGCGCGCGCCTGGTCGTCCAAAGGTCCCGTCATCACCGCGCGTGCCACGTGCCCGAGCAGGTCACAGTGGCGCAGGATGCGTTCATGGCAGGCCTCCAGCATCCCCAGCGGATCATCGAAGCTGGGAGCGGGGCGGGGGAATGGGTCTTCGCGCATGGCGGGCTTGCTCCGGTGCGGTTCAAGATGGGGTAGGTTCAGGGCCGGCGAACGCGCAGATCTCACCGGTCTCCCGCGGTGGCTACCGCAGCACTCGCCGGGCCAGGCCACACTCCCGGTGCCCTCGCAAGGCGGTCAGGTACCGCCGGCCCCCGGTTTGACCAGGGCGCTGATCGCCTTGAAATCCGGGTGCCGGCTGTCCCGGATCCATTCGAACAGCACCGACTCGCTGTTGGTGATTACCAGCCCCGCGTCCCGCAAGCGCCGCAGACCATTGGCGCAATGGTCTGCGCGACGGGAGCATACTGCGTCCTCGACCACGAAGACCTGATGTCCGCGGACGTGCAGATCGAGGGCGGTCTGCAGTACGCAGACATGGGCCTCCATGCCGGTGAGTACCACCTGTTTCCGTGCCGTGTGCTCCAGGTCGTCCATAAACCCCTGGGCGGTGCAGCAGGAAAACCCGGTCTTGGGATGGCGGCGCGTGGCGGCGGGCAGGCGGGTAAGTAGCTCCGGCACGGTCGCGCCGAGGCCTTGGGGATACTGCTCCGTGACTTGTACCGGGATCCCCAGCCGGCCGGCCGCCTCGATCAGCCGGCCGATAGTGGATACCACTCGCGCCCGGTCATGTTCCGCCATGGCGGCGGCAAGGCGTGCCTGGGTGTCCACCACTGCCAATGTGCTGTGTGCGGCATCGCACAAGGGATGAGCATCGACCCACATTTCTCACCGGCCTCCCGCGCTGCATGCCGCGGCATTTGCCAGGATCGGGCGTGTCCCGAGGCTCATGGAGATTGGGCCAGCCATCGGTTGACCTTGATGAGGTCGTCGGCGCTCAGGGTGCCGGCGGCCTGCTTAAGACGCAACGTACTCATCAGGTAGTCGTAACGTGCCTTCGCATAGTCGCTTTTGGCACGGAACAGGTTGCGCTGGAAATCCAGGACGTCGACGATAGTGCGGGTGCCGACCTTGAAGCCCGCCTCGGTGGCCTCCAGGGCCGTTTCCGAGGACAACACGGCCTGTTTCAGCGCCAGCACCTGACTGATCCCGGCGAGCACCCCGCGGTAGGCGTCGCGCAACTGGCGTACCGTCTGGCGCTGGGCCTGCACCAATTTGTCTTTGGATTCCTCGTAGCGGTGTACCGCCTCCTGCGTCTGGGCGCGCACCAGGCCACCCTGGTAGAGCGGCATATTGAGTTGAATGCCGATGGCGGCGTCGTGCTGTCGCAGCGGGAAGAGACCGTCGAGGTTTTCATCCAGGTACTGGGTATTCGCCACCAGGTCCACGGTGGGATAATGGCCGCTACGCCGGCGCGCGACCTCCTCACGCGCTACGTCCACCGCGCGTCGATCCGCCAGCACCCGCAGATTTTGGCGCAGCGCGGTGTCCTCCCAGAGCTTCATGTCCTCGGGTACCGGCCGGGCCAGGGCGAGTTTCTCACCGAGGTCCGCCAGCCGGCCGGGGGAGGTTCCGGTGATTTCGGTCAGCGCCTCGCGGGCGCTGTCCAGCTGATTCTGCGCCACGATTTCCTGGGCGGCGGCGGCATCGTAGCTGGCCTGGGCCTCGCGCACATCGGTGATGGCACTGAGTCCCACCTGGAAGCGCTTCCGCACCTGATCCAACTGACGCTTGATGGCCTGTTGATCGGCGCGCACGAATTTCAGGTTGGCACGCGCTTTCAGCACGCCGAAGTAGCGTTCCGCGACTCGGACCATGAGATCCTGCTGGGCCGCGGCATAGTTGGCCTCCGATTCGGCGATCTGGCTGTCCGCCTTGGACAGCTGTACCCACGATGACCAGTTGAACAAAGTCTGGGTGAGCTGCAGGCCGTAGACTTGGTTGGTAGAGTTGCTTATCGAGCCGTTGAGCTGGTTGTCGTAGCGGCTGCGGTTGACGTTCAGGTTGACGCCCAAGGATGGGAGCAGGGCCGCGATGCTCTGGGGCCGGGACTGGCGCACCGCCAGGCGCGCCTGATCCGCGGCCTGCAGCTGCGGGTCGCCGCGCACCGCCAGTTGATAGACTCCCATCAGATCCTCGGCCCGTCCGGCGGTGCAGACCAACAGCAGGGACAGGCTCACCAAGATTCGTGCAAGGCTGTTCATCAACAAATTCACCTGTGGTTGGGACGGACGGAATCGCACCTCGGACCGCGACGGCCTGTCACCGCAAACGGCGTATCAGTAGACCGGCATCTGCGGGTCGACCTCCCGGGCCCAGGCGTCGATACCGCCCTGAAGGTTGATGACCTGGGCGTACCCGATCCGCTCCAGGTAGCGGGCCACCTGCAGGCTGCGGATGCCGTGGTGGCAGATCGCCACCAGTTCCCGGTCGGGGTCCAGGGACCCGGCCACGGTGTGGATCTGCCCCATGGGGACCAGCTGTGAGCCGTCGATCCGGCAGATCTCGTACTCCCATGGCTCGCGCACATCCAGCAGCAACGGCGGCGGGTCGGCCTGCGGCAGGTAGTCTTTGAGCTGGCGTGGCGTGAGCTGACGCATCGGGGTCAGAACTCGAAGCAGGCCGGCGCCGGGGCGTTGATGAGCGGCGGCAGGTCGGTCTCGAACAGGCTCTCCCGTGTCCAGCCGTCCGGAGCGGTACGGGTTACCAGCAGGGCTTCCATGATCGGAGCCTGCCCCGCGATTACAAACAGCCGGCCGCCGACCGAGAGCCGCTTCTGGTATACGTCCGTGTACATGGGCAGCGACCCGGTGACTGCGATCACATCATAGCGCCGTGCCGGGTCCCAACCCGCGGATGCATCACCCACCCTCAGGGTGACGTTTTCGATGCCGCGCTCGGCGAGCCGCTTCTGGGCGGCGTACTTGAGTTCGGGGACGATCTCCACGCTGAATACGTGGCCGCCCAGGGCCGCCAGGCATGCAGTCACGTAGCCGCTTCCGGTACCGACTTCCAGTACCGAGTCCGTGTGCCCCACGTCCAGGGCCTGCAGCATCCGCGCCTCCATCTTCGGGGCCATCATGACCTGGCCGTGGCCCAGGGGGATGTTCAGGTCAGCGAAGGCCAAGTTGCGATACGCCTCGGGGACGAACGCCTCGCGCGGCAGCGCCGCCACCAGGTCGAGGATCCGCGGATCCAACACGTCCCAAGGCCGGATCTGCTGTTCGATCATGTTGAAACGGGCTTGTTCGATGTTGAAGTCGGCCATCGTGGTGAACCTGCAACGGGAAGCGCACTACAGCCTACGGGGTTTGGTGCCTACAGGCAAGGCGCCCCGCTCTTGCGGTTGACCGTTTTCTCTCCGAGGTTCAATAGCCTATCGCGCGGGCCGTGGACCCCACGTGCCGTGCCGCGCCGGGCGGCGTCTTGCAAACGGGTAGGGCTTGCTTTACTTTCTGGATATCCAGCTAGGGGTGCCCCTGCTCCTGGGGGCTGAGAGATTACCCTTGGAACCTGATCCGGGTCATACCGGCGCAGGGAAGCTGATCCAGCCTCAGCCCGTCCCCGCGCCGCCGATTCCGCCGTCAGGTCCATACCGGGGAATATGGCCATGAGCGCGATACCAGACGAATTCATCCAACGGGCGGCGCAGGTCCTTGAGGACGCGGTGCGTCCGTTTCCCAACTCGCGCAAGGTCTATGTGGCGGGCAGTCGGCCCGATCTGCGGGTGCCTATGCGCGAGGTCTCCCAATCCGCCACTCCGGCGGACTTCGGTGCGGAGCCCAACCCCGCGATCACCGTGTATGACACCTCGGGGCCCTATACGGATCCGGAGGTGGTGATCGACCTGCGCCGTGGCTTGGAGGCGGTCCGCGCACCGTGGCTCCGCGAACGCGGCGACACTGAGGCGCTGACTGGGCCTAGTTCCGAATATGGACGCCGGCGTTCGGTGGACCCGAAGCTGGCCTCCTTCCGTTTCGAGCACTTGCGCGTGCCACGTCGCGCGCGGACCAGTGCCAATGTGACCCAGATGCACTATGCAAAGCGTGGTCTTATCACGCCTGAAATGGAGTTCATCGCGATCCGCGAGAACCAGCGTAGCGAAGAACTGCGCGACTCGGCCCTGGCGCGCCAACACCCGGGGCAGGGCTTCGGTGCCCGCATCCCGCCGTGCATCACCCCTGAGTTCGTGCGCCAGGAGGTGGCGGCGGGCCGCGCGATCATTCCGGCCAACATCAATCACCCGGAACTGGAGCCCATGGTCATCGGGCGCAACTTCCTGGTCAAGATCAACGCGAACATCGGCAACTCCGCAGTCAGTTCCTCCATCGAGGAGGAAGTGGAGAAGATGATCTGGTCGACCCGGTGGGGTGCTGATACCGTCATGGATCTTTCGACCGGACGGAACATACACGAGACCCGGGAATGGATAATCCGCAACTCGCCGGTACCCATCGGCACGGTTCCGATCTACCAGGCGCTGGAGAAGGTGGATGGAAAGGCCGAGGAGCTCACCTGGGAGATCTACCGCGATACCCTCATCGAACAGGCCGAGCAGGGGGTGGATTACTTCACCATCCACGCGGGCGTGCGCCTCGCGCACATCCCGCTGACCGCGCAGCGGGTGACGGGCATCGTCTCGCGCGGCGGTTCCATCATGGCGAAGTGGTGTTTGGCGCACCATCGCGAGAGTTTCCTGTATACGCGTTTTGAAGAGATTTGCGAGATCATGAAGGCATATGACGTCTCCTTCTCGCTGGGAGATGGCCTGCGTCCGGGTTCTATCGCGGATGCAAACGACGCGGCGCAGTTCGCGGAACTGCACACCCTGGGCGAGCTTACCCGGGTGGCCTGGGAGCACGACTGCCAGGTCATGATAGAGGGCCCCGGCCATGTGCCCGTGCAGCTCATCAAAGAGAACATGGAACAGGAACTACAGCACTGCTTCGAGGCCCCCTTCTATACCCTGGGCCCGCTCACCACCGATATCGCTCCGGGCTACGACCACATCACGTCTGCCATCGGCGCCGCCATGATCGGCTGGTATGGCACCGCGATGCTGTGTTACGTGACTCCCAAGGAGCATCTGGGTCTGCCCAACAAGCACGACGTGCGCGAAGGCATTATCACCTACAAGATTGCCGCCCACGCCGCTGACCTGGGCAAGGGCCATCCCGGTGCGCAGATCCGCGACAACGCCCTGTCCAAGGCACGTTTCGAGTTCCGTTGGGAGGATCAGTTTAATCTCAGCCTGGACCCCGAGAAGGCGCAGGAATTCCACGACGAAACGTTGCCCAAGGACGCCCACAAGGTCGCACATTTCTGCTCCATGTGCGGTCCGCACTTCTGTTCCATGAAGATCACCCAGGACGTGCGCGAATACGCCAAGGGCAAGGGCATCGGCAACGTGGAGCGCGCGCTCGAGGCCGGCATGGAGGAAAAGGCCCGGGAATTCACCGAGCAGGGTGGGGAGATCTATCGCAAGGCGTGAGGGCACTGCGGTGGTTCACGAGCGCCTTGAATTCCCGGCGCGCGGGATCCGCCAACAACAAGGCGCAGTGTTCGTTACCGACGAAAAACAGGCCCCGCGCCTCGGTCACAGCGCGTTCCAATACCGCGTGGTCGGCCTGTTCCAGCAGTCCCTGCAGGCACAGGCCGATCGCCGGGCGACGGCCGTAATCCAGACCGTACTCTTCCCAGGTGCGGCGTGCGGATTCCATCCCGCGGCGCCCGAGTTCCAGAAACCGATCCACGATGGCCTCGCGCACGGCCTCGTATCCGAGGCGTTGCACCAGGCGCTGCATGCGTTCGCGGTCGGGCAGTTTTCCCGATGGCAACTGGCAGCGCAGCGCGGGCGGCAGGAAATCCTCCAACCGCTCGCCGTTCACCCGCCCGTGCAGGATATCCTCGTCGGTCATCTGCCGATAGTCGGTGCGCGGGTCGGAGCCGGTGCGCAGCGCGAGTTGCACCAACGCCATGGCCTCGCAGCGGTGGCCGCTGATGGGAAAGCCGCACAGATGGTGGTCCAGCAGGTCGTGGACCAGCACCGAGGTGGGGATGCGTTCTCCGGTGTAGGCGGTGCTGGCGATAACTTCGGGATCGTCCACCGTGACATCCAGCTTCCAGCCCCGCGCACCGAACCCGTCGCGCCATTGCGTGCGATAGGTGACTGCTACCGGGACCGGTGGCGTGTGCGGCGCATGGGAGGGGGTGCGCATCGTTCGCACCGTTCAGGGGCCGAGACCGTGGCGCCCGGTGCCCGGGTCCCAGATCAACGCCAGCAAAGGGACGGTGTGCAGGTTTTCGGCCACCGGGCACTTTGGGCAACCCTGTTGGGACGGTGGGTTGGGGCAGTCGAAGCAACGGCGTACCAGCCGGTCTGCCCGTTGGATGTGTTGGCGCAGTTGCCCGCAGCGCTGTTGAATATCCTTGACTGCCTGGTCCAGGGCCGCGAGCTGGGCACTGACCTCCCGGCTGGCATCGTCGCCGCTGGCGCTCCCGGGCCGGGCGTGGGCCAGTACCCTGATCGTCTTGAGGGGGATCCCGAGGCGGGCGAGGTCCAGGATCGCCGCAAAGCGCTCCACTTCCGCGTCCGAGTAACGGCGCGTGCCTTGAGCACTGCGCGCCGGACGCACCAAGCCTTGTTCTTCGTAGAACCGCAGGGTACGGGCCGTCGTGCCCAGTCCCGCGGCGACCTCGCCGATCTTCCGGGCCCGTGGTGTGCGGGAATTGGACCGATTGGCTGGCATTGCGCAGTATCCTGACTCGCCCGTCGGGCGGTTTTTATGATGTTAACGTAAACGTTATATTTTATCCAGGGCCCGGCCCGCGTTTCCGGCCGGGGGAGTCAGCGCGGGGGCAGCAGGCCGCGGCTTCAGTGCGCGTGTCCCTCGGGGCCGTGGACGTGACCGTGGCTCAGTTCCTCGGGGCTGGCGTCGCGCACATCCACCACCGCGACGTCGAAGTTCAGAGTGGCGCCGGCCAAGGGATGGTTGGCATCCACGGTCACGCTGTCCTCGTCCAGATCCACGATGGTGACCACCTGGAGCCCCGATTCGCCCTCGGTCTGGAACTGCATACCCACTTCCAGGTTGCCGTCAGATTCGAACCGCTCCCTGGGCACCGTGGCCGTTAGGGCTTCCTGGCGCAGACCGTAGCCGTCCTCCGGCAGAATGGATACGCTTAGGGTATCGCCTGTAGAGTGCCCCTCCAGTGCCGCTTCGAGACCCGGGATGACGCTGCTGGTACCTTGGATATAAGAGAACGGTTCGCGGCCATCGGAGGTATCTACCACCTCGCCTGCGGCGTCGGTGAGGGTGTATTCGATGGTCACGACCTTATGCTTGGCGATCTGCATGATGGGTCCCCGTAGGCGAAATTGACGGTACACCTTACTCTGGTTTTGCGGTATTTTTCAAACTCGTCCCGGGACGCTTTCCGGGTCATCGGCGGGGCCTCGGGATTCCCGTACGCGGTGGTCGGTGGGGGGGGGATGGCAACGAAACGGTGCAGGAATTGGGCCTTCGCGGGGTTGACCTTGATGGCGACATCGGCACTTGGCGCGGAGGCCCCGCGCATCGTGACCTTCCTGAAAGCGAGCCTCCCCCGCCGGGTCGTGCCACGGGGTCCGACCCAGTGACCATGCGGCGACCGCCGCGCGTACTCCCGGGGTCCCGGTCTTCGCGCGCTTTCGCCGCCGGGTGTCTATCCGTGGTTCCCAACGCCCGGATGATGTCCCGCCCCGCTTGCGTGCGGGCACCGTACCCAGGCCAACCGTGGTCGGTTGCGGGGATCGGCCGACGTGAGGTGGCAGCGGGGTGCCGGCCCCGAACGCCGTACTTCTCCGTCCCGACACCGCTCCTGGCGTGTTCCTTCGCGGGCCGCCGCCCGGGTAATGTGATCCGGAGGTCGCACCGGTGAATCCGCGGCTAGCGCTGGTATTTGCCCTGGTGACCGTGGTACTGGTGTTCGTGGTTCAGAACACTGCGGTGGTGGACATCCGGCTCTTTTTCTGGACGGTGTCGTTGTCCCGGGCCTTGCTGGTCTTCCTGCTGTTGGCGGTAGGTGTGGTGATGGGGTGGCTGCTGCGGGCCGGTGTGGGGCGCAGCAGGCGGAAATAACCGGACCGGACAGCCGGGAAGCTGGCGCATCCCGGATACCGGCGGCCGGTACACGGTAACACCCACCAAGACCTACGAGACCCGCAACGGCCGGTGCCGTGAATACACGATGGACGCCAGAACCGGTGGGCGCCCGGCCCAGGTGTATGGCAGGGCCTGTCGTCAGCGCGATGGCAGTTCGAAGATCGTCAATCACGACTGACCGTCGGCGCTAGCTGCCATTGCGTCCACTACGCGGTCGGATCACCGGCAACGGTAAAGACCCTGGCCTCATCGGTGCGTTGTTCCGCTGGATTCCTCACCGCTGGTGCGCTGCGACCGCAACGGCGCGGGGTGCGTCGCGTTGCCCTGTCGCAAACCATAAAACCTACTTGGGGGCGCATCAACGTAGTGTCAATGACGCATTGCGCCAGGTGGAGTAGGCTAGAACCGATCTCAAAATGCATCTCGGTCACCCATGCGGCGTTGCGGGCCCTGCTGCGGTGCTCATTTGCTGGGTGTAAACTGCGCTCATCGCAGGGCCCGCGCCTTGCCTGAACGCCCGATCTGCGATTTTGAGATAGGTTCTAAGTACCCTGATTTCGCATCGGTGTTCGTCGAGCGCGCCGCAGTGGCTACGGCGGAAGACTGGCGCGCGATGTGGGCTGGTGCATCACTGCAACATGTGTTCTGTGAGCCGGGCCTTGGCGCGTATGGCGGGGCCGTGAGGGGTCCCGTTGGATCCTGTCACGTCCTTGCGGCGGCGCCCGCGACATTTCCGGCGAGCATCGGCGTGAGTATTCCGGGAGCGGTGACGTCGCTGGTTCAGGTTGTGCCTACCGGCGTGGGCACGGCGAATCAGGACAGTTCACGGGCGTGCCGCGCTACATCGTCCCGAATTGGATAGTTACCGGATGAAACTTAAGGAGGTCGCAATGAGTCAGAGCGGATCCAATATCGCGCTTGCAGGGTCGTATCAGGACGACGCCGGGAAGCACGCGCTACCCGAACTTCCCTACGCCATGAGCGCGCTGCAGCCCCACATCTCCGAAGAGACGCTTCAGTTCCACTACGGCAAACATCACGCCGCGTACATCAATAACCTGAACAAACTGGTCGCGGGGACCCCGTACGAAAAGGCCTCGGTGGAGAAGATCATCCGCACGGCCCCGGCCGGTGGGATCTTCAACAATGCCGCCCAGGTCTGGAACCACACGTTCTACTGGCATTGCCTGGCACCGAACGGTGGCGGCCGGCCCGCCGGCGAGCTTGCCGCAGCCATCGACAAGACATTCGGATCCTTCGATACCTTCCAGGAAAAATTCACCCAGGCCGCGGTGGGTCTGTTCGGATCCGGTTGGGCGTGGCTGGTCCGCAAACCCGACGGTTCCATCGCGCTGGAGGGTACCGCAAACGCGGGCAACCCGCTGACCACGGGTCTGAGCCCGCTGTTGACCTGTGACGTGTGGGAGCATGCCTACTACATCGACTACCGCAACGCCCGTCCGAAATATCTGGAGGCGTTCTGGAAGCTGGTGAACTGGGACTTCGTGGCGAAGAATCTCGCCGGCTGATGCCGGTGCCGGGCGTCGCGCCCGGCGGCGGTTGCCGCGCTATTCGCGCGGTGTCGTGCGCAGGCCAGGGTGGCCTGCCAGCTGCCCGGCGGACTGCATGGGGTTATCCCATGTGGTCCGCCGAGTGGTGTTCCAGCATACTTTTCTCGCGTTGAAAGACCAGCACCGACCCAATGCGCAACGCACCCAAGACGAACAGCAGGGCGCTCAGCGCGTAGAGTTCGTCCACGTGTATGGTCCCTTCGAACAGCTTGATCATGACCTCCCGGAGCACGAATATGATGGCGGCATCCACGATGAACGTCATCCGCAGCCGGTGTGTACTGAAGTATCCTACCAGCGAGCGTGACAGTTCGATCAGGACGAAAAGGGTGAGCACCTCCGAGGTGATGTGCAAATACTCGCTGGTGATGTCGGCCTGAATCACCAAGCTACCGAGGCTCAGGAACAGTCGCAGCACGCCGATAACCAAGCCGATGGTAATGAAGACCAGCAGTACGCTGACGATGTACCCGGTGATCCGGTCGAACAGCTTCATGTAAGGAATCTTGATTGACACACTTCACTCCTGGTCCTGCTGTCCGCACGGGCCCGCGGCCGCGCCTGCGACGCCACGATGCGGGGTGGGGAATCGTGGCCAGTATAGTGGAAAACGGTTACAGGTTGATTTCGTCCGGCACCCTCGGGGGTGCTGGTCGCGGCTGGCGGGCACGGGTTGCAGCTCGTCGAAAGACAGCCTGCCAGGACGCGCGGGGATGCGACGCTCCACCAACCCGCAGGCGAAATGGGAATAGTCAGGGATGGGCTATTCCAACATCCTGTTAGACTACATCGGGTCCACTCGAGTTTACCCGGAAGCCGTTGGCATCATGAGCGTACCCCAATCCCAGGCGGACAAGACGCGTATCAGCGCGTTGTTCGATCGCTTGGCGGCGGGCTACGACCACGAAGCACTGCGGTTTTTCGCCTTTTGCGCCGACCAGCTGGTGCAGCGTCTTGCCGTCTCTACGGGCCAGAAGATCCTGGATGTCGCCACCGGCACCGGCGCGGCGGCGCTGACCGCGGCGCAGCTCGCCGGGCCCGATGGCCGCGTGATCGGGATCGACCTGTCGGAGGCCATGCTCGATCGTGCGGCCGAGAAGGCCCGGGCCCTGGGTCTGCGCAACATCGATCTTCATCTGATGGACGCCGAGTCGCTGGAGTTTCGCGCCGGCTACTTCGATGGGGTGATGTGCGGCTTCGGCTTGTTCTTCGTGTCGGATATGGCACGCGCCCTGGGTGAGTGGCATCGGGTGCTACGGCCGGGCGGTACAGTGGTCTTCAGCGCCTTCGCTCCCGGCGCCTTCGAGCCCCTCGCGGCGTTGTTCTTCGACCGCCTGGAACGCGAGGGCCTCATGCCGGAGGGCGTCTCGCGCCCGCCCGTCTGGCATCGGCTTGCGGATCTCGGCCGCTGCCGTGGCCTCCTGGCCGGGGCCGGTTTCGAGGCGGTGAAAGTGGACCTGGAACCGATCGGCTATCATCTGGCCGGCGCAGACCAGTGGTGGGACGTGCTCTGGAATAGCGGTTTCCGCGCATTGTTGGAAGGGATGGATCTGGAGCGGCGATCCCAGTTCCGCGCGGCGCATCTGGCGGATATCGCCCAGACGGCGTCTGCGCAGGGGATCCGCCTGGAGGTGCCGACCCTCCTCGCGCACGGTCGCAAGCCGCTGGCGAAACCCGCCGGCTGAGGTCTTCCCACGTCAATCCAGGCCAGCGCGCGGGTCCAGCTCTGCGATCACCGGCGTGGTCCGGGTAAGCGCCACGAACGGGGACTGGGCGTAGGTGTGCACCGCCGCCTCCTGCCGGGTCCAGGCGAGGACGCCGAGCCCGACGCTGAGCACCATGGTATAGAGGAACAGGCCGTCGGGGCCCATTACCGCCATCACCGATGCGGCCAGCAGGGGTCCGATGGCGGACCCCAGTCCCCAGGCGAACAGAAGTCCCGCGCTGACCTGCACGAAAAACGGGCCGTCGACGAGGTCGTTGGCGTGGGAAACGCTGAGAGGGTAGAGCAGATAGGTTAGACCGCCGAAGCAGGTAGCCAGGGCCAGGAGCCCGGGGATCGACCGGGTGCCGCTAAGCAGGATGGCGAGGCTGACCAAGGCCACCCCGAAATTTACCGCGACCAACATACGCTTGCGGTCGTAGTGGTCTGACAGACTTCCCATCGGCCATTGCAGTAGCAGGCCGCCCAGGACCGTCACCCCCATGAGCGCCGATACTCCGGGGATGCCGAGTTGGCTCTGGACCCCGTAGACCGGGCCAAGGGTCACGAAGGCCGCGCCGGTGAGCCCGGCGCCCAACGCGCCCAGCACCGCGACCGGGGCGCGCCGGAACAGCTCGCGCAGGCTGAACGTGGTGCGCTCGGGCAGGTTGGGGTGGACTGCCCGGGTCAACGAGACCGGCACGGCGCACAGGGCCAGCAGCACGGCGGCCAGGATGATGGGATCGGTGGTGTTCGGATGTCCCACATTGAGGAGAAACTGTCCCAGTCCGAGCGCAAGGATCGACGTGGCCATGTAGAGCGAGAACAGCCGGCCCCGGTTGGCCCGGGTGGCATGGGCGTTGAGCCAGCTTTCGATGACCACGTACAGCCCCGCGATGGCGAAACCGGTGACCGCCCGTAGTACGGCCCAGGTCGGTGCCCAGCTGAACAGTCCGTGCATCAGGACCGCGGATGTGGCTACGGAGGCGAAGGCAGCGAACGCGCGTATGTGGCCCACTCGGTAGATCACCCGGTCCCCGTAGAATGCGCCAGTCACGAGCCCCGCGAAATACGCGGACATGACGACGCCGATGACCGGAGTCGGGAAGGCTTCCAGGGTCATATGGACGCTCAGGTAGATGCTCAGCAGGCCGTTGCCGGCCATCAGGAGCGCCACCGAGACGAACAGGGAGCGGGACGGGATCAGTTTGGAGGACATGGCGGCGCAGGACGGTCCCGGGTTCGGTTCCCGTTAGGAGCGCCGCGGATCGATGTCAACTGGCCCGCGGCAGCAAGGTGTTATCCGGATGTAGCGGTGGCAACTCCGACTTCTGTAGGTACGCCTGGATGATACTCCCAAGTTGGACGTGTTTCTGGACCAAGCCGTAGTTCCCAAACAAGGTGTTGAATTCCAGCAGGTAGAAATGTTTTCCCACCTGTGCCAAGTCAAACCCGGCGTGGTCCACGCCCAGGCTCGCGGCCAGATCCTCCACCAGCCGGATGGCCGCCGTCGGTACCCCGGTGAAATCGATCCGGCCACCGCGGGCCACGTTGTTCTGGAAGCCGCCTTGCGGGCCGATCCGCCAGTAGGCGGCGATCACGCGGTCGCCGACGTAGACCACCCGCAGATCGCGGTGGATCGGGAGGTATTCCTGGACGTACAGCACCGGGTTGCGTCGTGCGTACTCCAGAAACTGGGCCCGGGAGTCCACCAGAAATACCCCATCGCCCATGGCGCTGCGCACCTCTTTGGCCACGAACGGAAAGTCAAACTCCTCCAGTACTTGATCGATAGCGCCTTCAGTGGCCGGCAGGATGCGGGTATGCGGAACGTGGTCCGGGCAGACCGCCAAGAACGCACGGGTCATCTCGACCTTGTCGTGCCCCAGGTGGTAGCTGCTTACGCTGGGAAAGATGCGTTTGTGCAGGCCATAGACCAGGGCGTTGACCTGCCAATATTCCGGGAACAGGACCCAGCGGCTGTGCCGCACCTCTTCCCGGTGCTGGAAGATCAGCTCGGGTTTTATGTAGCGCACCCCCTCGATTCCGAGCGAGCGCAGGGCGTTGAAGGATACCAGTTGCATAGGAATGGGTGTCGCGTGCCCGGGATTCCGGGGGCGGATTGCGGCCGCCGCCCATTAGAATCCACGCCCCGCCGGCCGTCAAGGTGCGGGCCGCCGCTTTCCGGATGACCCGGACGGTGTGCCGGTGCCGCGGTCCCGCGTCAGGCGCAGAACCGGTTCCAGGCGTCCAGCGCCGCTACCTTGTAGGCCTCGGCGAGGGTCGGATAGTTGAAAACGTTCTCCAGGAAGAACTTCAACGTGCCGCCCAGGGACAGGGCGGCTTGGCCGATATGGATCAGTTCGGTGGAACCCTCTCCCAGGATGTGGACCCCCAGTACCCGCTGGTCCTCGAGCCCGAACAGGATTTTCAACAGCCCGTCGTGCAAACCCATGATCTGTCCGCGCGCAGTCTCCCGCAGCCGCGCGGCCCCGACCTCGTAGGGAATCTTCTTCTCGGTGAGTTCCTGCTCGGTCATTCCCACCATACTCATCTCCGGAACGCCGTAGATGCCGAACGGAAACAGCGCCGGTTGACTGCTGGGGACTATGCCGAATGCGTTGCAGGCCGCGCGCCGACCCTGTTCCATGGAGGTGGAGGCGAGGCTGGGAAATCCGATCACGTCGCCCGCCGCGTAGATGTGGGGCACGTTGGTCTGGAACTGCTCGTTGACCTTGATGCGATGGCGATCGTCAATGGCAAGTCCCGCGTTCTCCAACTTCAGGGCGGCGGTGTTGCCGACGCGCCCGGCGGCGAACATGACCAAGTCGGACCGCAGGCACTTGCCGCTCTCCAGGGTGGTGACCACCTGACCGCGTTCATTGCGGCTGACTCCGGATACCGCCTCACCCAGACGCAGTAGCACCCCGCGATCCCGCATATGGTGGGAAAATTCGTCCATCACCTCCCGGTCCATGAAGTCCAACAGGCCGGGGCGGCTCTCCACCAGCGTTACTTTTACATCCATGACACTGAAAATGGAGGCGTACTCCAGGCCGATTACCCCGCCACCCACTACGATCATGGATCGTGGGATGCGCTTCAGGTTGAGGATCCCGTCGCTGTCGATGACGGTGTCGTCGTCAAAGGGCACATCCGCCGGTCGCCGCGGAGTGGTACCGGTGGCGATCAGGAACCGTTCCGTTTCCAGGATGACGATGTCCCCGGAGGGGGACTCCACCTGCAAGCGGTGAGCGTCCAGGAACGAGCCGGTGCCCAGGACCACCTCGACGCCATTGCGTACCAGTTGGTTTTCCATCACCTCGGTCTCGTGCTGCAACGTGGTGTGCATCCGTTGCATCAAATCCTCGATGCCGATGTGGGACTTCAGACGGTAGGCGTAGCCGTACAGCCCGCGCTGATTCCAGCCGGTCAGGTAGAGCACCGCCTCGCGCAGGGTCTTGCTGGGGATGGTGCCGGTGTGTACCGACACCCCGCCGACCACTGGACGGCGCTCGATGATCGCGACCGTCTTGCCCAACTTGGCGGCCTGGATGGCGGCCTTCTGGCCGGCAGGGCCGCTGCCGATCACGACGAAGTCGTAGTGTTGCATGGGGGTCCCTGTGCGGGCCGATTGCCGGCCGGTTCCTGATGTGCGGCGCGCGCCGTGATGGCACGCCTCATCCTGCAAGCTATCGTTTGGTTGGCGGATTTCTTGAATGGGCGTGCATCCAGAGCGCTCGGCGGGCAGGTCGGCCGCGCCGTTTGCTCTACCTCTGGGATTTCCGCTGGTTTCGGAGGGGTGGTCCGTTTTTTGGCGCGCGGCGTTGGGCCAGCGGCCAGGCAGTCCGTCGCCGGCAGCCTGATTCTTTGGCTGTACGGTCCGTGGCGCGTGCCGATAACCATCCCGGGCGGAGGGTACTGGACCCTGCTCCAAGGATACCTGCGCGACTCTTTTGTTATAGTCTGACGGCCATAGGGATCAGGGCCCGGGGTGCCGCGGTGCCAGAGGGAACGTTTTGAGATGCCCGATAAAATCCTGATCGTGGAAGATGACGAGGCCTACGCCCGGGATCTGGAACGGGACCTGAAGGCATTCGGCTACCAAGTCGTGGGGCGATGTGTCGCCGGGAACGAGGCGGTGCAACGGGCGCAGGCCGTGGCCCCGGATTTGGTGCTCATGGACATCCTACTGGCGGGCCCGGTGGACGGGATCCAGGCGGCAGCGCAGATCCGTGATCGGTGCCCCGTGCCGGTGGTGTTTCTCACCGCCAACACCGACGAGCACCTGCTGGAGTTGGCGAAGGCCGCGCAACCCGCTGGCTACATCGAGAAGCCCTGTTCCCCGCGCGAACTGCACGCGGTGATCAGCTTGGTGCTGTCGCGGAGCGCGGCGGAACGCCGCCTTCAGCAGCAGGCGTGGTTCTATTCGGCCCTGATGGGAATCTGTGACCCCGTGATCTCGACGGACCCCGAGGGCCGCATAGTGTTGGCCAATCCCGCTGCCGAGCGTCTCGTGGGTTATTCAGAGGCGGAACTCCTGGGCCGACCCTTGTCCCGTCTGGTGGCCGCAGGGACCGATGGGAAATCAAGCGAGCTCGAGCGTCTCCTGACCCAGGTGCTGGAGGCGCGTGGCGGAAGCCTCGATCAGCCCGCGCTGCTCGCGTGCCGTGACAGGGAGCCTGTGCCGGTGCTCCTAAGTGTGTCCCCGGTGCTGGAGAACGGTGGCGCTGCCGTGGGGGTGACCTGTCTGCTACGCGACGTTTCCCGCGATCGGCAGGCAGAGCACGCCTTGCGCGAGAGCGAACTGAAGTTCCGCGCCCTGGCCGAGACAGCAGGCTGCGGGATCTTCGTGTACCGCGAACGGTTCCTCTATTTGAATCCCGCCTCGGAGGCGATCAGCGGGTACCGCCCCGCCGAGTTGTTGAGCATGTCGGTGCTCGATCTGGTGCCGACGGAGTATCGGGGGGAGGCGGCGCAACGGATGCAGGCACGCCTGCGCGGAGAGGAGGTTCCCAATCAATTCGAGCTCAAGATCCGGCGCAAGGACGGCGTGGAGCGCTGGTTGAGCATTTCCGGGGGACGGATCGAGTACGAGGGCGCGCCCGCGGCCATCGCTACGGCCTTTGATATTACGGAGCGCAAGCAAGCCGAGGAGAGTCTGCGGCGCCATCTCGTGGCCATGGAATCATCCATGGATGGGATGGCGATCCTGGCGGATAGCGGAGTTTATCTGTATGTGAACGAGGCGCATGCGCAGATCTACGGCTACGGATCCCCGATGGAATTGGTGGGAAGCTCCTGGGAAGGGCTCTACGACGCCGATGAACAGGCACGCTTTCGCGACCGGATATTGCCGCAGGTGGAGGCCACGGGTCGTTGGCGGGGGGAGGCGGTGGGTAGGCGCTGGGATGGCAGCGGTTTCCCCCAGGAGCTCTCCCTGACCAGACTGGACGGGGGCGGGCTGGTGTGCGTGGTGCGGGATATCAGCGACCGTAAGCATGCCGAGGAGGCGCGCCTGCGCCGCGAGGACGGCTTGCGTCTCCAACAGCAGGCACTGCTGCAACTGGTGTCCCACGACAGCATCAGCCAGGGTCAGGTTGAGGAAGCGTTCGAGACGGTTTGCGCAACCGCCGCCCAGACCCTGCGGGTCGAGCGGGTGGGGGTCTGGCTGCTGGACCCCGGCCATACCCGGATCCGGTGCGAGTGCCGGTATGAGGCGAGCGTGGGGCAATATGGCGCTGGGGCGGAGCTGACCCGGGACGAGAGTCCCGTCTACTTTGAGGCCCTGGAACAGGCGTTGGTGATCCCCGCCGACGACGCACAGACGGACCCCAAGACGCGGGAATTCGCGGAGTCCTACCTCAAGCCGTTGGGTATCCGCTCGATGCTCAATGCGCCGGTGCGGGTCGGGCGCGATACCGTGGGGGTATTGTGCCTGGAGCAGGTGCATACGCCGCGCAGCTGGAGCCTGGAGGAGCAGAATTTCGCCGCGGCCCTGGCGGAGTTGTTGGCACTGGCCATCGACGAGCATCAGCGGCGTGCCGCCGAGACGGAGCTTTTCCGCGAGAAGGAACTTGCCCAGGTGACCCTGGCCTCCATCGGTGACGGGGTGATCACCACCGATGTAAACGGTGTCATTGAATATCTAAACCCAGTGGCCCAGGAGATGACCGGGTGGTCCGCCCACGACGCCCGCGCCCAACCGTTGCCGCGGGTATTCAATTTGGTGGACGAAGTCCTGCGCCGTGCCGTCCCGGACCTGGTGCGCCGCTGCCACCGGGAGGGTGATAGCTTTTGCCTGCCGAGCCAAGCGGTGCTGCTGCACCGCAATGAGGACCGCGAATTCGCTGTTGAGGTCACCGTCTCGCCGATCCGTGATCGGAACACGGTGATCATCGGCACCGTGCTGGTATTCCGGGACGTGACCGAGTTGCGTGGGATGGCGCGCCAGATGGCGTATCAGGCGACCCATGATCCGCTTACCGGTCTGATCAACCGCAGGGAGTTCGAGGTGCGCCTGGAACAGGCGTTGGACAGTGCCCAAACCCTCCAGCGGGAGCACGCGCTGTGCTATCTGGACCTGGATCAGTTCAAGGTGGTTAACGACACTTGCGGTCACGGCGCCGGGGACGAGCTGCTGCGCCAGTTGGCCGCGCGTCTGTCTTCCCGAATCCGCGAAACGGATATCCTGGCACGGCTGGGGGGCGATGAGTTCGGCGTTCTTTTGGAGCACTGCGTGCTGGAGCAGGCGGCCAGGATCGCAGACGGGTTGCGCAGCGCGGTCCAGGAATTCCGTTATCACTGGCAGGATAAGACTTTCGAGATCGGCGTCAGTATCGGACTGGTCCCCCTGGGGCCGGTGTCCATGACCCTGTCCGAGGCGCTGAGCGCGGCGGATTCGGCGTGTTACGTGGCTAAGGATCAGGGTCGCAACCGGGTCCACGTCTTCCAGGCCGGGGACAGCGCGCTCGCTCGGCACCACGGCCAGATGCAGTGGTCGCAACGCATCCGGCAGGCCCTGAACGAAGACCGGTTGCAACTCCACATCCAGCCTTACCGCATGGTGACGCCGAGCCGCGGGTTGGATGCGCGGCCCGCCGAGTTCCTGCTGCGCATGGTCGGGGAAGATGGCGCGCTGATCCTTCCGCGGGAGTTCCTTCCCGCGGCTGAACGTTACCATCTGATGCCGGATATCGACCGATGGGTGGTGCGTGCGGTGTTCTCGGTGATCGCCCAGGGCCACCCCATGGTCCGGGACCTGACCCTATGCGGCATTAATCTCTCCGGCCAGTCCCTGGGCGATGAACGTTTCCTGGACTACGTCATTGCCATGTTGGATGAGATGGACATTCCGGCGGACCGTCTGTGTTTCGAAGTCACCGAGACCGCGGCCATCGCAAACCTCTCCCATGCCGTCCGGTTCATGTCCGTACTTAGGGGCTTGGGTTGTCGTTTCGCTCTGGACGATTTCGGCAGCGGCTTGAGTTCCTTCGCTTATCTTAAAAACCTGCCGGTGGACTACCTGAAGATCGACGGGGCCTTCGTGCGCGACATGGTGGACGATCCCATCGATCATGCCATGGTCGAAGCGATCAACCAGATCGGACACGTGATGAACATGCAGACCATCGCCGAATGTGTGGAAGACGACACGACCCTGAAAGTGCTGAGGCTGTTGGGTGTGGATTACGCCCAGGGCTATGTCATCGCTCGACCGGTTCCGTTGGAACCGGCCGTTCAACTATTACGGGGGCAGAGCGGAAACTAGCGCCGTACTCGCGTGCCGCCCCGCCATTGCACGTTGGGGCAGCACGCCAGGCCCATTCAATGGGTGATGAGCGGCACGATCAGCAAGGCCACGATGTTGATGATCTTGATCAGCGGATTCACCGCTGGTCCCGCGGTGTCCTTGTAGGGGTCGCCTACGGTATCGCCGGTCACCGCTGCCTTGTGGGCATCGGAACCCTTGCCGCCCAGGTTGCCGTCTTCGATGTACTTCTTCGCGTTGTCCCATGCGCCGCCGCCGGTGGTCATGGAGATGGCCACGAACAGCCCGGTGACGATGGAGCCGAGCAGCACGCCGCCAAGGGCCTTGGGCCCCAAGGCCCAACCTACCAGGATCGGAACCAGTACCGGCAGCAGGGACGGGATGATCATCTCGCGGATGGCCGCCTTGGTGAGCAGGTCCACGGCCCGGGAGTAATCCGGCTTGGCTGTGCCCTCCATGATCCCCTTGATCTCGCGGAACTGGCGCCGGACCTCATTGACCACGGCGCCCGCTGCACGGCCCACCGCCTCCATCGCGAACGCACCGAAGAGATACGGTATCAGACCACCAATGAACAGACCGATGATCACCATGTGGTCGGATAGATTGAATGTCACTTGGTGACCGGCGCTCGCGAGCGCGTGGGTGTAGTCGGCGAACAGGACCAGGGCCGCCAGGCCCGCGGACCCAATGGCGTAGCCCTTGGTGACCGCTTTGGTGGTGTTGCCCACTGCATCCAGGGGATCGGTAATGCCCCGCACTTCTGCCGGTAGGTCCGCCATCTCCGCGATGCCGCCGGCGTTGTCGGTGATTGGGCCGTAGGCGTCCAGTGCCACGATGATGCCGGTCATGGACAGCATTACCGTTGCCGCGATGGCGATGCCATAGATTTCCGCGAAGTGGTAGGCGCCCCATATGCTCGCGCACACCGCCAGCACCGGCAACGCGGTGGCCTTCATGGAGACACCGAGGCCGGCGATGATGTTGGTGGCGTGTCCGGTGGTGGATGCGTTCGCGATATGCCGGACGGGCCCGTATTCGGTCGCGGTGTAATACTCGGTGATCACCACCAGGGCTGCGGTGAGCGCCAAGCCTATGAGTTCGGCCCCGTAAATGGCGCCGGTGCTGAAATGACCGTTGTCGGCCATCAGCCAATGCGTGAGGGGGTAGAACGCGATGGCGGCGAGTGCCGCGGCGCTGAGCAGTCCGCGGTACAGCGCGTTCATGATCTTGCCGCCGTCCCGGGCCCGCACAAAGAAGGTCCCGATAACCGACGCGATGATCGAGACCCCGCCGAGGACCAGCGGGAACAGCACTGCCTTGGTGTCGGTGCCCCCGAGAACCAGTGCGCCGAGCAACATGGTGGCGACCAGCGTCACCGCGTAGGTCTCGAACAGATCCGCCGCCATTCCGGCGCAATCACCCACGTTGTCACCCACGTTGTCGGCGATCACCGCCGGGTTGCGCGGGTCGTCCTCCGGTATGCCGGCCTCGACCTTGCCGACCAAGTCGGCGCCTACGTCCGCGCCCTTGGTGAAGATCCCGCCGCCGAGCCGTGCGAAGATGGAGATCAGGGAACTGCCAAACGCCAAGCCCACCAGCGGTTCCAGCGTGGCACGCAGCGACTGCCCGGCCGGTGCCATCCCGGCGAGGATCGCGTAGTACCCGGCAACGCCGAGCAAGGCCAGCCCCACCACCAGCATTCCGGTGATGGAGCCGCCGCGGAACGCAACGGCCAATGCTGGATTCAGTCCCCGACGTGCCGCCTCGGCAGTGCGCACATTGGCGCGTACGGAGATGTGCATGCCGATGTAGCCAGCTGCCGCGGAACAGAAGGAGCCGATGGCAAACCCGATGGCGGTCTTCGCGCCCAGCGCCGCATAGATGATGGCGAACAGGATGACACCCACTACGGCTATGGTGCCGTACTGGCGGTTCAGATATGCCTTGGCGCCCTCTTGGATGGCGCCGGCGATCTCCCGCATGCGTTCATTGCCCGCCGGTTGCGCCAGCACCCATTTCACGGAGACCAGCCCATAGATCAACGCCACGCCAGAACACCCTAGGGCGAACCAAACCTCTGGTGACATGAGTCATCCTCCATTTAAAAAGTCCGAAAGATCTTTGCTTATGCGCCCGCGCCGCGGGCCATTCCCCATTTTCCAGAGTTGCACATGCCCGCAGCGGACTCGAGGCCCGGTCGATTGCGGTGCTGTGATAGTTCGTCTATGGATGTTTAAACGTTGTCCCCGGCTTCAGTCCGAAGGTCTGTTCCAGGCCCAGTCCCCGGATCAGATCGTCCACCGCGCCCTGCCCGTGCTCGCGCTGCACTTCCGCGAGGATCAGGCGCGCGGCGTTGCGGTTGTAACCACTGCCCATGCTCGCCTGTAGGGACAGCAATTCTCGTGCCTTTTCCAGCGTCATGGTTTGATGCGTATCAATTCACCACAGCCCGTTCCGGGGTGACATCATTTGAGAATGAATTTGGTTTTGAGCTTCCTGGCTACCGGCGTGTTCTTTAAAATGACGTACTGGGGAAGCCCGTGCTTGTAGGGCGGGTACTCCTCCCCCTGGATCAATGGCTGCAAGTAACGCCGGCATTTCGCGGTGATCCCGAAGCCATCGCGGCTAATGAATTCGTTGGGCATCTTCTTTTCCACGTTGGCCACATCGGCCAACGGGGCCATCCCGATCCCCCAGCGGTAGGGCTTTTCGGATTTGCGCACGATGGTCGGCATCACGGCGTTGTGGCCTTTGAGCGCCAACTGTACCGCCGCCTTGCCCACGGCGTAGGCCTGTTCCACGTCCGCCTTGGAGGCGATGTGACGCGCTGCGCGCTGCAGGTAGTCCGCTACCGCCCAGTGGTACTTATAACCAAGGCTGTCCTTGATGAGCTGTGCGATGACTGGCGCGACGCCACCCAACTGGCTATGACCAAAGGCGTCTTTAGTGCCGGCTTCCGCCAGGAAGCGGCCCTCGGCGTTCTTAACGCCCTCGGAGACCACGATCGCGCAGTAACCGAACTTCTTGACGGATTGATCCACGCGTTTCAGGAATTTTTCCTGATCGAACACCACTTCCGGGAACAGGATTGCATGGGGTGCATCACCTTCCTGTTCGGCGGCGAGCCCACCGGCGGCGGCGATCCAGCCTGCGTGGCGGCCCATCACCTCCATGACGAAGATCTTAGTGGAGGTCTTGGCCATGGAGGCCACGTCGAAGGCCGCCTCGCGGATGGAGACCGCCACGTACTTGGCTACGGACCCGAAGCCCGGACAGTTGTCGGTGACCGGTAGATCGTTATCCACGGTCTTGGGAATCCCGATGCAGGTGAGCGGATAGCCCATCTTCTCGCTGAGTTGAGAGACCTTGTGGGCGGTGTCCTGGGAGTCATTGCCACCGTTGTAGAAGAAGTAGCCGATGTTGTGGGCCTCGAAGACTTCGATCAGGCGCTCGTACTCCGCCTTGTTTTCCTCCAGGCTCTTGAGTTTGTAGCGCGCCGACCCAAAGGCCCCACCCGGCGTATGCCGCAGAGCGGCTATCGCTTTCGCCGATTCCTTGCTGGTATCAATCAGATCTTCGGTCAGCGCGCCGATGATCCCGTTGCGCCCGGCGTACACTTTGCCGATGCGGTCCTTGTGCTTGCGCGCAGTCTCGATCAGACCGCATGCACTGGCATTGATTACAGCGGTCACTCCGCCGGATTGGGCGTAAAAGGCGTTCATTTTCTTCGCCGCTTTTTTGGCCATCGGCAAGGTCTCCCCAAAACGGTCTGCAATGGTTTGGCAGTATGGATGCCCGGAAATCCGGAGCTGGGATGATAGCGAGTCAGTCGGCGATGCACCACCATGTGTTGCGCTGCGGGCTCACGGTGATTCTTTCTCCTGGCCCTGCGCGCGTTCGTGGTCAGACTGAACCCGCACCAGGGTCAGCACACAATCCCCTAGGTCGTCATATTCCTCGATCCCGGTTCCATAGGTCTGGCGAACCCGGTAGAAGAATTGGCCGCGGTAGCGGCTGGGAGCGGTCTTGAATACCACGAAGTGGCAGCCGCGCTCGTTCCAGTACAGCGTCGGGCAGTCTACCAAGTCCCGGGCGTGAGGATCGAGGCGCAACTCACTCTGGGCAAATTCCAGTTCCACGGTTTTCTCATAACGTTCCAGGAGAATGGCGCCCGCCACCTCCATCTCGTGCGCCGTGAAATCGGGAATCCGGTCCATGGCCGTATTGTTAAGGGTCCGCAGGGGCTTATGATTGCGCCGTCACACCGTGCGCGCGCCCAAAGCATACTCCAAAAAACAATTGTTTTCATTGGCTTCGTTGACTTGAGCCAGCTGTGCGGTTAGCTTAATCGCACGCCTGCACGTTGGGCCTGCCCGTAGCCCGTACTGGAGCCGGGTTGGTCCGAGTACCCAACCGGTATGCGCATCGGCAACGGGCGCCGGGATTTTATGGCCAGACAAATTTTTATTATGGGCACTGGGTCCGCGGCGGCGCGCGGAGCGACTCGGGCGTGCTTGGCCATGCGGGCTCGCTAGGCCGCGCCGTTGGAGTGCCGCGGAACTCCAGCACCACGACCCTGACAACAACCACCTACGGGGAGTGAAAACGCCACTATGAGAATCGTACTATTGGGAGCGCCCGGCTCCGGAAAAGGCACGCAGGGCAAGCAACTTGTCGACGAATACCACATTCCGCAGATCTCCACGGGGGATCTGCTGCGGGCTGCGGTTGCCGCGGATACCCCCCTGGGGCGCATGGCCAAGGCAGCCATGGACGCGGGGCAGTTGGTGTCCGACGAAATCGTGCTGGGGATGATCCGCGAGCGGCTCGCGGAACCCGACACCCAGAGTGGCTTCATCCTGGACGGATTTCCCCGTAACGTCCAGCAGGGCGAGGCACTGGATGTCGTGCTCCAGGACGTGCGGAAACCCCTGGATCTGGCGCTGTTGATCGACGTGGATTTCGACGTGTTGATGCAGCGTCTTACCGGTCGGCGCACCTGCGAGTCCTGCGCAGCGGTCTACAACGTCTATTCCAACCCTCCGAAGTTCGACGATCGTTGCGACGCCTGTGGCGGGAACCTGCGGCGCCGTGCCGACGACAATGAAGAGACCATCGGCAACCGCTTGCGGGTCTACGAGGCCCAGACCACCCCGGTGGTGGAATACTACCGGCGTCAAGGCAAGCTGCGTACCGTCCAGGGCCTGGGAGACATCCACGATATCTTCCTCGCCATCCAGCGGATCCTGGGTCCCCTGAGTCGCGGCGAACTGCCCCCTGGGGAACCCGCCGGTGGGGCGCCTTCCGGGCGGTTCGGCGCCAAGAAGTCCCCGGCCAGCAAAAAGGCGGCCTCGAAGACCAAGGCCGGAGCCACGGCACGACCAGAGGACAACAAAAAGACCAGCGAGAAGAAGGAGGTAGCCGGTAAGAAGAAGCCGGTTAGTACGAAGAAGGCCGCCAGTAAAAAGACGGCGGTGGGAAAGAAGAAGGTGGCCAGCCGGAAGAAGCCGGCCAGCAAGAAGAAGATAGCGAGCAAAAAGCAGACCGTCAGCAGGAAGAAAGTAGCCAGTAAGAAGGAAGTGGCGGGCAAGAAGAAGGCCGTCAGCAGGAAGAAGCCGGTCAGCAAGAAAAAGGTGGCCGGCAAAAAGAAGACCGTCAGCAGGAAGAAGGCGGGCGGCAAGAAGAAGGTGGCTAAGGGGCGGGTGACGACGCAGCGGCCCGCGCGACGCAAGAGCGCTAAGCGGCCGAAGTGACCGGGTCCCGGCGCCGCCGTAGTGCCGACGGCTATGGCGGCGCCCTCACGACGAACAGCGATGAGCAATCCCGGGGCTGGGGTCCGGTCCGGACCATCTGCCCGTAGTGAGGCGGGGGCCAGTCGAGCGCCGATTTTCCGCCATCGCGGAGGCGTCGTGGTGGTCCGGAGAGAAGCCGGGCTAATGGTAGGCGCGCATCTGGCCTACTACGACACCCTGGATCTGGATCCGTTGCGCCGCGTAGGTCACCGGTGTCAGGGCCGGATTGGCGGGCACCAGGGTTATGGATCCGTTCCCATTGCCGCGCAGCCGTTTGAGGGTGGCCTCGTTCCCGTCGATCAGTGCCACGACGATATCGCCTTCCGCTGCGCGCCGCGTGCGGTCCACGATGACCATATCCCCGTCGAGGATCCCGGCGTCCACCATGGATGCGCCCCGGACCCGCAGCACGAACCGTCCCGGCCCGGTAAAGAACGCCGCGAGATCCACCTCGGACTCGTCCGCTACCGCCTCGATGGGACGCCCGGCCGCGATGTATCCCAGCATCGGGAGCACCGTGGTCGGGCGTCCGGGTTCGTCGGCCAAGCGGATGCCCCGGTGGCGCCGTACCGGCCGCTGGACCAGCCCCGCGTGCACCAGGGCGGTTACGTACCGGTGGGCCACCCCACGGGATCGGAGTCCGAGTCCTGCCGCCACCTCTCGCAGCAAGGGGCTACGCCCTTCGCGAGCGATGAAGCGGCGCACAAAGCGCCATGCGTCCCGCTCCCGGTCGGAGAGACCCTCAACGTTCTCATTCTGTTCTCGCATCCAGGCAGGATACGACCTGCGGGCGTGGGCCGCAAGGGTTGGGCGGGGAGCGTGATATCCTGATGGGTATGGAAGCTGGCGCTGGTCTGCCCGATGCCCCTGACCCGCGGTTGGCGGCACTTGCCTACTGGGCCGGGCAGGTCCTGGGGGTAAGCAACCCGGTCTTGGAGTCAGCCTCCGGGGACGCCAGTTTCCGGCGCTACTTCCGGTTGCGGCATGGGGCTCGGACCTACATCGCCATGGACGCGCCACCGGACCGGGAGGACAGTCGGCCCTTTGTACATATCGCTCGGGGCCTGCGCGCCGCGGGTCTCAACGTCCCCGAGGTGCTGCACCAGGATCTGGACCGGGGGCTGCTGCTGCTCTCCGATCTCGGTACCGAGCTGTATCTTCCCGCCCTCAACGAATCCACGGTGGAACGGTTGTATGGGGATGCCTTGGGTGCCTTGGCGGTATTACAGACCTGTGTCTCTGCACAGGGAATGGAACTGCCGTCCTATGACGCGGCCTTGCTGCACCGGGAGATGGAGCTGTTCCGGGAATGGTTCCTGGGCCGGCGGCTCGGACTGGTCCTCAGTGACGCGGATCACGGCGTTCTGGACCGGACCTTCGCGCTCCTGACCGAGGCCGCCTTGCAGCAGCCGCAAACTTGTGTGCATCGGGACTACCATTCCCGCAATCTGCTGGTCACACCGGTTCACAACCCCGGAATCGTCGACTTCCAGGACGCGGTTCTGGGCCCGGTCACCTATGATTTGGTGTCCCTGCTGCGGGATGCGTACGTCGCGTGGCCCCGGGAACGAGTGGAGGATTGGGTCCGCGGCTACCACGACTTGGCCCTACAGTCCGGTATCCTGCGCGAGGAAATAGAGGACCGCTTCCTGCGTTGGTTCGATCTCATGGGGGTGCAGCGTCATCTGAAGATAGTGGGGATCTTCGCGCGCTTGTTCCACCGGGATGGCAAGGCGCGCTATCTGGACGACATCCCCCGCGTGCTTGGTTACCTGCGGGACGTAACTGGCCGCTACCCGGAGTTGCATCCATTGCATGGATTCCTCGAGGCCCGGGTGGCCGCCGATGGTTGATGAGGTCGCGCGGGCGCGCCGGCGCGCCCGCGGTCGCGGGCCGTCCCGGCGCGACGGGATCGGAGCGGCGTCATGAAGGCGATGATCCTCGCGGCGGGACGGGGCGAGCGCATGCGTCCCCTTACGGACCACACCCCGAAGCCCCTGCTGCCGGTCGCGGGCCGCGGCCTCATCGAGTATCAGGTCGAAGCTCTGGTGCGGGCCGGATTCACGGACCTGGTGATCAATCTGGCGCACCTGGGGGAACAGATCCGTCGCGTGCTCGGCGATGGGGCCCGCTACGGTGCGTCGATCCGCTATTCCACGGAAGGTCCCGCTGCCCTGAATACCGGCGGGGGCATCCTCAATGCCCTGCCGTTGCTGGCTCCGGACCCGTTCCTGGTGATCAACGGAGATTTGTGGACCGACTACCCTTACGGGCAGTTGCCGCGCGCGCCGGAAGGTCTCGCTCACTTGGTCTTGGTGGACAATCCGCCCCATCACCCCGGCGGCGATTTTGCCCTATGCGACGCAAAGGTCGTGGGCGGTGGGGGACACCGGCTTACCTTCAGCGGGATCGGGGTCTACCGCCCGGCACTGTTTGCCGCCGAGGCCCCCGGTGTGTTTCCGCTGGCGCCGGTATTGCGCCGCGCCATGGACCTGGGGCACGTGAGTGGCGAGCACTACCGGGGGCAGTGGGTGGACGTGGGCACGCCGGAGCGGCTCGCCGAGTTGGAGAGGATGCTCGCGCGCTGATCCTCCTGCGTTATTCGTTCGGCGGGTGGGGCCGCAATACACCGGGACCGCGGGGTGCCGGTGCCCCGGACGCTTCCGTCCCATGGTCCCGCGAGGGCTAGCCGTGCCGTTGGATCTCCAGCAAGTAGCCGCGGCGTTCCGGTTCGACCCGCAACAGGTGGGCGACCTGCGGGAGCGTTGGGCGCGGCTCATGGAACGGGTGGTGTGGGGCGATCTGAAATCGTCCAAGATCGGCGGGTTGCCGCGCCTGCGCAAGCGCGTCCTGGAACTGGGCGAAAACCTGCGTTCGGTAGTGGCGGACCGCGCCTGGATTCCCCAGGCGCGCGAGCAGGTGAAGGGCGCCATGGGTGCCAGCATAAAACTACGCGACAGCCTGCTCGACCTGGAGCGTGCTGCCCAGCTCATAGACAGCGGCGCCGACTTCGCGCGTTTCGAGACCGAACTCCTGGCGTTCCGCGCCGCGTTGCTGCGCTTCATGGAACACCACGAGTCCCAATGGGCCGCGCTGCTGGAGGGTCTGTACGAGGCCGAGCCACCGGACGAAGCGGACCCCTGAGCCATGGGCCAGGAGATCGAGACCAGCCGCTTCGAGGAACGGGACTTCGTGGATTTCCGGGAACGCTTGCGGGTCGAGACCGCAATCCTGGCCCAGTGGTTTCGCGCGGGCCGCTTCGTCGCGGATACCGGTGTCGGCGGCTACGAACTGGAGGCGTGGCTGGTGGACCCGCAATTGCGTCCAGCGCCTGGGTGACCCGCGCGTGGTCCCGGAGCTGGCGCGTTTCAACGTGGAGATCAACGGCACGCCACAGGCGCTGCGGGGGGCCACCCTCGGCGCGATGCATCGGGAATTGGACGCGATTTGGGCACGCTGCTCCCAGGCCGCCGCCGGGCTCGGTGCCCAAGTGCTGATGACCGGGATCCTGCCGACCGTGGAGGAGGCGGAACTCAGCCTCGCCAACATGTCTCCGATGGTCCGGTACCGGGCCCTGAACGATCAGGTGCTGCGCCTGCGCGACGGCCGGCCCCTGCGCCTGGACATTCAGGGCCGCGAACACCTGCGCACCGAGCATCACGATCTCATGCTGGAGGCGGCGGCGACGTCGTTTCAGATCCACCTGCAGGTGGCCGAACCGCGCGCGGTGCGATTCTACAACGCCGCGTTGATCATCTCCGCGCCGATGGTGGCCGCGACCGCCAACTCCCCGTATCTGTTTGGCTGCGACCTGTGGGACGAGACGCGCGTTCCGCTCTTCGAGCAGTCGGTGGAGGTGGGGGGCTACGATGGGGCTGCCTGCGGTCCCATGCGCCGGGTCACCTTCGGGTCCGGCTACGGGCGCGATTCCCTGCTCGAGTGGTTCCTCGAAAACCAGGACCATTATCCGGTGTTGCTGCCCATGAGCTTTTCCGATCCGCCCGAGGCCTTGAGCCATCTGCGCCTGCACAACGGGACGATTTGGCGCTGGAACCGGCCCCTGATCGGGTTCGAATCCCCGGGCCGACCGCATTTGCGCCTGGAACATCGCGTGGTTCCCGGAGGTCCTACGGTGGTGGACACCGTAGCTAACGCCGCCTTGTTCTTCGGCTTGGCGCAAGCCCTGGCCACGCGCCTTGCGCCTCCGGAGGGACAATTGGCCTTCGCCGCGGCGCGGGACAATTTCTACAATGCCGCCCGCAGCGGCCTGCGCGCGAGCGTGGACTGGGTGGGCGGGCGCCGGGTGCCGGTGCAGACGTTGTTGCTCGAAGAACTGCTGCCTGCCGCCCACCAGGGGTTGAGGCAACTGGAGATGGACGCAACCGACATCGACTATTACCTGGGGATCATGGAGGCGCGGGTGCGCACCGGGCGCAATGGCGCCGCATGGCAGCGCGGCTATGTGGAGCGTCACGGCCGGGACATGGTCGCCCTCACTGCCGCTTACCTGGAGCGTCAGGCGGGCGGCGCGCCCGTGCACGAGTGGGCGTGGTGACAGGGATGGACGCGCCCGCCGCCCGTCTGCACAAGATGGACCAACTGCCCCCGGGCCTGTTGGGCGCGCCGACCCGGGAGTTGTCCCGGGTATTGCCTGGCCCGACCCTGATCCATCTGCCCGGACGGCGCCCGGAACCCCTGTTCGTATCAGTGCTCCTGCACGGTAACGAAGACACCGGATTGAAGGCGGTGCAGGCCCTGCTGCGCCGGTACGTGCCCGGCGGCGGGCCCCGGGAGCTTCCGCGGGCCCTGACCCTGTTCATCGGCAACGTGGCGGCGGCCCGCCACGGCGTGCGGCGCTTGGCGGGGCAGCCGGACTACAACCGGGTGTGGCCGGGAGCGCTGGACGACGGCACCCCGGAGCATGCCTTGATGCGTCAGGTGGTGGACGAGATGCGCGCGCGCTCGGTATTCGCGAGCGTGGACGTGCACAACAACACCGGTCTAAATCCGCACTACGCGTGCATCAACCGCCGCGACCACGGCTTTTACCACCTGGCCACGCTGTTCAGCCGCACGGTGGTGTATTTCACCACCCCGCGCGGTGTGCAGACCGCCGCGTTCGCCACGTTGTGCCCGGCGGTGACCCTGGAATGCGGGCAACCAGGTAACCCGCGCAGCGAGACCCACGCATTGGAATACCTCGATGCCTGCCTGCATCTGGCGGCGCTGCCGTCCCATCCGGTGGCACCCCAGGACATCGACCTGTTCCATACCGTGGCAGTGCTGAAGGTGCCGGAGGAAGTCTCCCTCGGCTTCGGAGCCGGGGATGCAGCTCTGCGCCTGACAGAGGGCCTGGATCACCTCAACTTCCGGGAATTACCGGCGGGGACCCGGCTCGGCTGGATCCGACCCGGCAGCGGCGCGCGAATTCAAGCCTACGACGAGCACGGGCGCGAGGTGGGCGCACGTTACCTGACCGATCAGGGCGGTGAGCTGCGGGTGACCCGGCCGGTGATGCCGTCGATGCTCACCGTGGACCCGGTGGCAATCCGCCAGGATTGCCTGGGCTACCTGATGGAACGACTACCCCTGGAGTCGCCCCCGGTTTCGGGGGCCGCGGCCGGCGGATGAGACATCCCCATCTGCTCGCAGCGGTGTCCTTCCACGGTTTCGGGCACCTGGCCCAGAGCGCGCCGGTGATCAATGAGCTGCGCCGGCGTATTCCGCACCTGCGCCTCACGGTCTACTGCGCGGCACCGCGCGCAGTGCTGGAATCCCGGATCGAGGGCGCATTCCAACACTGGTCCGAGGCCCCGGATGTGGGCATGGTGATGGACGGGACGCTGAAGGTCTGCCGCAGCGCCAGCGCCCGGGCCTACGCCGATTTCCACCGGGACTGGGAGGGCGGGGTGGCACGCGAGGCGGAGCGCCTCGCGTGCCTGGCGCCGGACCTGATCCTGGCGGATGTCCCCTACCGGATCCTGAGTGCGGCGGCGCGGGCGGGGATTCCCGCCGTGGCCCTGTGTTCCCTGAACTGGGGCGCGATCTACCGCGCCTACTGTGGCGCGGCTCCGGAGGCGCCAGGAATCCTGGCCGCGATGGATGCGGCGTATCGCTCCGCACGCGCGTTTCTGGCGCCGGAACCCGCGTTGTCCATGGACGATCTGCCCAACCACCGCGCGGTGGGTCCTATCGGCGGACAGGGACGGGAGCGGCGCGCCGAGTTGCGCCGGCGTGTCGGCCTCTGCGGCCACGGGCCGGAGCGCCTGGTACTGGTGGCCCCCGGTGGTATCCCCACCCGTCTTCCCATGGACCGTTGGCCGCTATGCGCGGGCCTGCGCTGGTTGGTACCTGCGGAGTCGGCCGGTGATGGACGCGCCGACCGATTCTCCCTGGACACCGTCGGCATGCCGTTTCTGGATCTGCTGTGCTCCTGCGACGCACTGATCACCAAGCCCGGCTACGGGGCCTTCGTGGAGGCCGCCTGCGGCGGCGTGCCGGTGCTCTACGTGCGGCGCCGCGATTGGCCCGAAGAGCCGGGATTGACGGCATGGCTGGCGCGGCACAACCGTTGCCGGGAGATTACGCTGGAGCAATGGATGGCGGGAGACCTGGAAGCCGATCTGCAGGCGCTCTGGGAGATGCCGGTTCCGCTGCGCCCGCGGCCGGTGGGGATCGAAGCGGCGGCGGACGTCCTTGCGGGGTGGTTGTCCCGCTGAACGGGCCCGCACGCAGGTAACGCCCGCGCACGGGTCGCGCGTGTCCGTGCGCGCCGCTGCGCGCGAGCTATCCGGTCGGGCGCGGGTTCAGGCCTTGAGGATTTCCTGGGCCTGGAGGTCGGCGTGGTAGGAGGAGCGCACCATCGGGCCGCTGGCAACTTGGGAGAATCCGAGCCCCCGCCCGACGGTCCCGAGCCGATCGAATTCCTCCGGCGGCACGTAGCGCGCGACCGGAAGATGGTGGACGCTCGGTTGCAGGTACTGGCCCAGGGTCAACATATCCACGCCGTGGGCGCGCAGATCGGCCATTACCTGTGTTACTTCTTCCAGGGTTTCCCCGAGTCCGAGCATGATCCCGGACTTGGTGGGCACGTCGCGGTGGCTGGACTTGAAGGCCTGAAGCAGGTCCAGGGAGCCAGCATAATCCGCTCCGGGCCGGGCTTGGCGGTAGAGCCGCGGCACGGTCTCCAAGTTGTGGTTGAAGATGTCCGGTGGCGCGCTGCCGAGCTGCGCCAGGGCCACGGCTACGCGGCCCCGGAAGTCCGGCACCAGGATCTCCACCTGGATCCCCGGGCAGGCATCACGGATGGCGCGCACGCAGTCGGCGAAGTGCGCGGCGCCCCCGTCCCGCAGGTCGTCCCGGTCCACGGAGGTGACTACGACGTAGCGCAAGGCCATTTGGCGGATGGTGCGGGCCAGATTTTCGGGTTCCGCTGGATCCAGGGGCAACGGACGTCCATGAGCGACATCGCAGAACGGGCAGCGCCGGGTGCAGAGGTCGCCCATGATCATGAAGGTGGCGGTCCCGTGGGCGAAGCACTCGCCGATGTTGGGGCAGGAGGCCTCCTCACACACGGTATGCAGGTGGTTCTCGCGCAGCACGGATTTCAGCTGCTGGACCGCGGGGTGGGCCGGCGAGCGGGCGCGTATCCACGGCGGCTTGCGGCCCGGGCGCGGGCCGGGCTCGATTTTCACCGGGATGCGGGCCACCTTCTCGGCGCCACGTTGCGGGGTGCCGGGAGTCAGCTTGGGGGAGGGCTTGTCCATCCAGGGCGTTTTCCAGGGGAGAAACCGGGCGGTCACTATACCATCGATCCGCGGGGGCCACCCAGGCCGGCGTCTGCAAATCATTGAGAGGAAGTACTCACAGGACGCTGGAAAGGCGACCCCGGAGTCTTTCCGGCGTGCTTATAGTCGGTCGTTTTCCAACCCCCGGCTAAGCCCCATCGTCCAGGTCACCCTGGAGTTGGCGGTATCCCGCCGGCGTTAGTAGTACCAGGTGTACGGTGGCATCGTAGATGCGCCCCTCGCGGCGCAGGGCCTCAATCCACGGCCCGGCTTCGTGGTTGCTCAGGTAATGGAACTCGCGGCCTTCCACCCATCGCCCGGCGCGCTGTTTAAATGCCCGGAACGCAGTTCCCTTGGGGCGGTGGTGGCGCTCGTCGATCTCCCGGAACGTCAGCAGCTCTGGATCGCGTATCAGGCCGGGAATCTTGTCGGTTAGGGCCATGGCGGCTCACTGTGGCTCCGGAGTGGCAGGAGCCCGGGCGCTCCCCTAAAGACATAAGCCTATATCGCCATTATGATATTGATCCGGCTTGGCACCAATGCTATTGATCGGACATGGCGGCGCGGAGGCGGCGAACCGGGTGCCCCGCAAGGACGCGGGCCTTCGGGGGTGAGGGCACCTATGCACGTTCCCCGCCCCGTGTTACCACCGTGCTGCCCTGCTGCGGCCGCTACTTGACCCGGAACTTTTTCTACATCCGTTCAAGGAGAGAGAACCTATGCCCATCCAAGTGGACGGTAAGACCCTGGCCACCGACCAGGAGGGATTCCTGCTTGATCCCTCCGAGTGGAACCGTGGGGTGGCCGAATTCATTGCTCAAGGCGAAAATCTGGATCTGACCGCAGACCGCTGGACGGTGGTGGAATTCGTGCGCGAGTACTTCGAAGAGCGCCAGACCGTTCCTGAGGCCCGTACGGTGTTGAAGATGATGGGCGAGCGGCTCGGCAAGGAACGCGGTACCCGCCGCGCTCTTCATGACCTGTTTCCCTACGGCTACGGTCAACAGGCCTGCAAGATCGCAGGCATGCGCAAGCCCCTCAAATTGATGCTCGACGTGTAACCCCCGACGGAAACGTCATTGTCTAAACTATATTTTTCAGGCGCATTCCCGCGGCCTGCGGGCTGGTGGGGCGGGCTGTTTTACGGGTAGGCTACCGCGAGGGCTACGCCGCTCGCGGGCGGCCAGTACGGAGGGGTGAGCCATGCGAAATCTGACGACCCGGCTGAGCACAGTGTTCGCTGCGGGATGTATCGGCGGGCTGCTGAACAGCGTGGCGGTGTGGGGCTTCGGAGCGCAGGGGATCACCCAGCGGTTCGGTGTCCACATCGCGCCTGGGTGGCACCCGGGGTGGCTGTATCCACGCATCGTTTGGGGGGGCATCTGGGCGGCGCTGTTCCTGTTGCCGGTGTTGGCCGGAAAGACCTGGGTGCGCGGATTACTGTTTAGCTTGGTCCCCACCGCAGTGCAGCTCCTGGTGGTGTTTCCCATGAAGGCCCATAAGGGTATGTGGGGCCTGGAACTGGGCGCCTGGACTCCGGCCTTTGTGGTGTTCTTCAACGCGGTGTGGGGGCTTGCGGCGGCGGCGTGGTTGCGCATGGCCGGTGCGCGTTAGGGCAGATTCCAGTGGTTAAGGCACCGACTGTGCGACCGCCGGGAGTGCGCCTCATCGCCTGGATGTGGATCCTCACCGGGGTCATGAACGCATACTCGGCGGTGGCCGGGTGGTTCGGCGCCGGCATGGTGCGGGGATTGCTTGGGCAGGCGCAACTCTCGCCCCATACCACGGTGGCCTTGGCTCTACCCCTGTTCATGGCCCACCATGCTGACGCGTTGGGGGTGTTCCAATTGGGTAGCGCGGCCTTGGCGATCCTCGCGGGGATCGACTTCCTGCGCTTGCGTGCCTGGGCACGCGCCTGCCTGGAAGCCCTGTCCTGGTTGTCCTTGGCGTATATCCTGGCGGGCGCGGTGTATTGGTGGCTGGCGTGGAGCGCCATCACTGCGGGCGGCTCGGTGGCCGGCGTCGCCGTGGACCTCGCGCCCTATCGCACCCCGGGCCTGGTGCTGGGATGCGTGCTGGTGTTGGCCTTCGCGATACCCATGGGGCTGGTGATCCGCACGCTGCGTGGCTCCGCAGTGCGGTGCGCGGTGAGCGCTGCGGGCTGAGCCGGCCCCGCGCCGTAGCCGTGCTTCGGCCCCAGCGTGGTGCGCGGTGCGGGCGCAGCCGACGGCACGGGCGGCGTTGCGGTAATACCGGCCGGTGCGCAGGGGTCCAAATACAACACAGGAGTCAACCGGAATGGGATCGGAACCGGACAACAACCGCGTAGTGGTGGTGGATGTGCGTATGCCGTTTTGGTCCATGGTGGTGTTCATGGTGAAGTGGGCGATCGCCTCGATCCCGGCGTTGTTCATCCTGGCGGCGATCGGATCCCTGATCGTCATGCTGATGGGGGGGATGGGCGCGCGCATAGGCATGCCCATGTAGCGCTCCGGCATGCAGGCACCCCTGGTCACCGTGGCGTTGCAACACACCCTGCACCGCGAGATTCCGCTGACGCGCGCCATGGGCGTGAGCGTAGCGTCCTATGATGGCTTCCGCCTCGTTCTGCGTGCGCCTCTGGCCGCCAATCTCAACCACCAGCACACGGCTTTTGCTGGCAGTCTGAACGCCCTGGCTACGGTGGCTGGGTGGGGCCTGCTGCACCTGCTGGTGGAGGCGTACGGGGTTCCGGCTCAGGTCGTGATCCAGGACGCCCAGGTGGAGTACCGCAGGCCGGTGACCGGGGACCTCGTGGCGATCAGCGAGGTTCCGGATCTGGCGGCGCGGGAGCGGTTCTGTGCCGCACTGTCCCGGCGTGGACGGGGGCGCATTGCGCTGGAGTCCCGGATCGAATGCGCCCCGGGGCGGATCGCCGTGCGGTTCCGCGGCCGTTATGTCGCCCGTGCGTCCTGAACCGTTTCCGGGACCGGAACGGTGGCCCCGGGCAGGGTGCGGAGTTGCCGCGTGAGGTGTCCTGCAAGGTCGTGGGCAATCGGCGCCAGCCGGTCTGGCCCTCCCAGGTCCCGCAGCTGGGTTACCCGCAGCCCGGGTTGTCCGCACGGATCGATGCGCTGGAACGGCTCCAGGTCCATGGCCACGTTCAGACTGAGGCCGTGATAGGCGGCGCCGCGCCGCACCCGCAACCCCAGGGCCGCGATCTTGGCGCCGTCCACGTATACCCCGGGCGCGCCGGTCTGACGGGCGGCGCGGATCCCATAGTCCGCCAACAGATCCACGACCGCCTGCTCCAGCCCATGCACGAAGGTCTTGACGCCGACGCCGCGGCGCGCCAGATCCACGAGACAGTAGGCCACCAGTTGACCGGGTCCGTGGTAGGTCACCTGGCCGCCTCGGTCGCAGGGCACCACCGGGATCTGCCCGGGGCGTAACAGGTGATGACGGCGCCCGTTCAGGCCCAGGGTATACACCGGTGGGTGTTCCAGCAGCCACAGTTCGTCCCGGGTGTCCGGGCCGCGTTGTTCCGTGAAGGCCTGCATCGCCCGCCACGTCGGTTCGTACGCGACCTGACCCAGGTGGCGGAGACGCGGATCGGCGGTGGGCACGTCCATGGCGGGTTTACAGCACGAGGGCGATGCGATCGCAGGCCGTGAGGTCGCAGTAGATGGCGTCCAACTGGTCCTGGCTGGCGGCGGTGACCGTGACTGTGACGGCGACATAGCGCCCGCCACGGCTGGGGCGCGTGCGCACCGCCCCTTCCCCCAGGCCCGGGACGTGGCGCCGCACGATGGTCACCACCAGCTGATCGAAATCGGGCGTGGCGGCCCCGAGCACCTTGATGGGGAATTCACATGGGAACGTCAGTGCTGCGGGATGGGGTTCACGCATGGCAAGGCCTCGCCGGAGAATCCCATTGTACCGGCTGGGCACCCGGGAGGCGAAACAGACCCGCGTTGCGGGCCTTCGGAGCGCCTCAGCCCGCGCGCAGGTGCGCCTTGTAGTCCTGAAACAGCGCGTGCATCCGCGCCCATTGGGGTCCGGGATGGCCGGTGCCCACCGCCCGGCCGTCGAGCCGGGTCACGGGCAGGATCTCCCGGGTCGAACTGGTGATCCACAACTCCTCCGCATTCTCCAGCCATGGGGCGGGAATCGGCGTCTCGCGGGCGGCGATGCCATGCTCCCGCGCCAGTTCCAGGATCAGGTCCCGGGTGATGCCCGGCAGCAGAAATGGACCCTTGGGGGGGGTAAGCAAGACGCCGTCGCGCACCAGGAACAGATTGCTGGCGGCCCCCTCGGTGGCCTCCCCGTCGCGGATCAGGATCGCCTCCGCGCAACCCGCGTCGATGGCCTCTTGGCGCAGGAGCAGATTGGCCAGCAGGGTGATCGCCTTGATGTGACAATATTTCCAGCGGGTGTCCTCACGGGTCACAGCCGCGACCCCTTCGGTTGCCAGCGCCGGCGGCGGTGGGCCGATGGGACTGACGGATGCGAAGACCGTGGGGGTCACGGCGGCCGGGAAGGCATGATCCCGCTTGGGTGCGGCGCCCCGGGTGACCTGGAGGTAGACCGAGCGGTCGCCGGTTCCATTGGCCTCCAGCAACTGCTGCAGGATGGCGGCCCACTGGTCCCGGGGGTGCGGGTTGGCGATGCGAATCCCCGCGAGGCTGGCTTCCAGCCGCGCCAGGTGTTCGTCCAGGCGGAACAGACCCGGACCATAGGCGGGGATGACTTCGTAGACGCCGTCCCCGAACAGAAAGCCCCGGTCCATCACCGGGACCCGGGCCTCCTCCAGGGGCAGGAAACGTCCGTTGAGATAGGCAATGCTCATGGGTGCGGGCTGCGGGCACCCCGCACCGGGACACCGCCGGCGCGGGTCTCAGTCATGAAAGCGCATCCGCACGTCGTCCTTGAGCCGCTGCCACAACGAGCCTTCCGCGACGCTGTGAAGGGCGATCAGCGGCTCCTGGGCCAGCAGGGTCTTGCCCAGGGACACATTGACCTGGCCGTAGGTTTGGCCTTTGGTGACTGGCGCCACCATGGCCTTGTCCACATCCATGACGGGTTTCAGGCTCTGGGACTGTCCGCGTGGAAAGGTGACGCTCAGGTCCTGGGACACGCCCAGGGGCACGCGATGCACCGCGCCTTTCCATACCCGCGCTTCGGTGATCGGCTGGCCCGCCTTGTACAGGGTGCGGGTTTCATAGAAGCGGAATCCATAGTCGAGCAGGGCTTGGCTCTGGGTGACGCGCCCGTTGTCACTGTCGGCCCCCATCACCACGGAGATCAGCCGCATGTCGCCGCGCTTGGCCGAAGCGATCAGGCAGTATCCCGCCTCCTCGGTGTGGCCGGTCTTGAGGCCGTCCACGGAGGGATCACGCCACAGCAGCCGGTTGCGGTTGTACTGTGTGATGTGGTTAAAGGTGTAGTGCCCTTCTTTGAAGTAGTGGTAGTACTCCGGGAAATCGAGGATCAACGCCCGCGTCAGTATCGCCAGGTCGTGGGCGGTGCTGTAGTGGTCTGGTTTGGGCAGGCCGTCGACGTCCGCAAAATGGGTGTTTTTCATGCCCAATTGTTGCGCGGCCTGGTTCATGAGCTGCACGAAGGCCGACGTGGAACCCGCGACGTATTGGGCAAGGGCCACGCTGGCGTCGTTGCCGGACTGCACCACCATCCCCTGTATCAGATCTTCCACCGGTACCTGCGTGCCCACTTGCACGAACGTGCGTGAGCCACCGGTCTGCCACGCCTTCTTGCTGATGGTTACCTCATCGGTGAGGTGTATGCGTCCGGCCTTCAGTTCCCGGAAGTCGATATAGGCGTTCATGAGCTTGGTGAGGCTGGCGGGCTGCTCGCGCGTGTCGCCCTTGGACTCCGCCAGGATCTTCCCGGTGGTGGCATCCATCAAGACATAACTTCGCGCGGCCAGTTGCGGCGCGGATGGTACCGGCAACGGATCGGCGTACAGGGTGGATGGCAGGCTCGCCCACAGCAGGGCGGTGGCGGCAAACAACACTTGAGTGATTCGCTGGTGCACCACGAGCGGTTCCCTCTCTACTGGTGGATGGCAGGTCCGGTACCGGCAACCGCCGGGACGTGCGATTTTCGGGGGCGGAGGCGGCGCGGATCCCGGAAGTCCGTTCGAGCCGTGATGGCCCGGACAGTGGCCGCCGTACGGCAGCTAATAGTAACGCAAATTTCCATCGAGTGGTGCCACCGATCTTTGGGTATCCGGGGACGTTCTGCGCCCGCCGAAGCGGCGGGCTCAGTCGGCCACCAACTGTGGTTGGCGTACACCATAGCGCAGCAGGGTGTGGGCCATATGGTCCGCTTCCCGTACCGTCTCCAGCGGTCCGATCCGAACCCGGTAGAGGCGCACGCGGTGCCGATAGCTGGAGAGGATTTCCACATCGGATAGATTCGCCTTTACCAGTCGTGCACGGAGCCGTTCGGCGTTCCCCCGATTCGTGAATGCGCCCACCTGCAGGTAGTACGGCCCATGATGCGTATCGCCGGGCGCGACGCGGGATGGTTCGTGCCGCGCCGGTTGCGCCGGCGGATCCGGCTCAGCGGCGGCGATCCGGACGGGCAGCGCCGGCTGTTCGGTAATTTGCGGGCGTGCCGGGGGATGGCGCGGGTCGATGGCGCGGATCTCCACCGGCGCGGTCCCCTGTCCGAGCATCCCGAGCTTGGCGGCCGCGGCCCAGGACAGATCCAGGATGCGGTTGCGGGCGAACGGTCCGCGGTCGTTGACCCGCACGATTACCCAGCGGTGGTTGCGCAGGTTGGTGACCCGGATGAAGGTTGGGATGGGAAGTGTGCGGTGCGCGGCGGTCATCGCATACATGTTGTAGGGTTCGCCGCTGGCGGTGCGCCGGCCGTAAAACTTGGTCCCGTACCAGGAGGCGATCCCGCGCTGCACGAAGCCCTCGCTGCTGGCCATTACGTAGTAACGCCGGCCGTAGACCACGTAGGATGATGGATTACCAAAGCGGCTGAGTGGTTCCACCCGCGGTACCGCGTTGGGAATGGCCGCCACGTCTACTGGCCGCGAAGGACCACCGTCGCTGCGCAACGGCATAGTGCCGCAACCCGTCAGCAGCAGGGCCCCCGCCCAGATTAGCACCCATCCCAGGGATGTGTGCCGGATCCAGCGCCGGGTCATGGGTTGCGTCGGTCCCGGGCGGCGCGGATCTCCCGGCTCAACTGGAACACGGCCATGGCGTACAAGGCGCTATGGTTATAACGGGTGATGACATAGAAGTTGTGGAAACCGGCCCAGTACTCATCGCCTTGAGGTCCTTTCAGACGCAGTAGGGCAACCGGTTGGTCCTGGGGAGCGGGATCCGCCGCAACGACGCCGAAGTTGCTCAACTCGGCCAGCGTGTAGCGTGGGGTCGGGTCATTGTTCTTCAGTAGATCCTGGTAGCGGTCGCCGCTTACGCGTACTCGGACGGCCACGGGCGCTCCCGCGGTCCAGCCGTGCGCGTTGAGATAGTTGGCGACGCTACCGATGGCGTCGGCGGGACTGTTGAGCAAGTCGCGCCGGCCGTCGCCGTCGAAATCCACCGCGTAGCGTCGGTAGCTGCTAGAGATGAACTGCGGCATGCCCATGGCGCCGGCATAGGAGCCCTTGATCGCCAGAGGATCTAAGTGGTTGTCTCGGGTGAGCAGCAGGAACTGCGCGAGCTCGCTGCGAAAGAACGCGCTGCGTGGTGGATAGTCGAATGCCAGGGTGGTGAGGGAATCCAGCACCGGGATCGTGCCGACATGGCTGCCGTAGCGGGTCTCCACCCCGATGATGCCGGTAACGATCTGCGGCGGTACCCCATAGCGCTGCTGGGCGCGTTGCAGGATATCGGCGTAGCGATCCCAGAAGACCGCACCACCCTGGATCCGCGACGGCGTCAGAAATATGGCGCGGTAGCGGTACCAAGGCAGTGCCTCGGCGGGCCGCTGCATCGCGGCCAGCACGCCGGGCAGGATCCGGGCCTTCGCGAACAGCGCATCGAGCTGGGGTCGGGAGAACCCGTGGTCGCGGACCATTTCCGCCACGAACGGTTGCAGTTCATGCTGCGGTATCGGAGCGCGGTTGGCGGAGGAATAGGCGCAACCCGACGGCAACCCGATCCCCAACAGCGCTCCGGCCACCAGGATCCGGCACGGATGGGCCGCGCGCCGCAGCACGCGGGTCATCAGACCTGAGATATCGGATGGGCTCACGTCGGCAGCAGCTTCCGGTGGGTGTGGATCGACATCAGGATACCGAATCCCGCCATTATGGTCACCAACGACGTACCGCCATAGCTGACCAGCGGCAGTGGCAGTCCGACCACCGGCAGGAGCCCGGTTACCATGCCGGCGTTGACGAACACGTAGAGGAAGAAGGTCAGGGCGACGGCGCCGCCCAGCAGCCGCGCATAGGTGGTCTGCGCCTGGGTGGCAATATAGAGGCCGCGCACCACAATGAAGAGGTACAAGGCGAGGAGCACCAGGATGCCGAACAGTCCGAATTCCTCGCCGAACACCGCCAGGATGAAGTCGGTAGAGCGTTCCGGCAGGAACTCCAAGTGGGACTGGGTGCCGTTCAGCCAACCCTTGCCGTAGAGTCCTCCGGAACCCAAGGCGATCATCGACTGGATGATATGGTAGCCGGCGCCGAGGGGGTCGCTCTCCGGATTGAGGAAGATCAGGACCCGCTGGCGCTGGTAGCCGTGCATGAAATGCCACAGGAGCGGGATCAGGGCGGCGCTCAGCAGCAGCAGGGCGACGATCACGCGCCAACGCATCCCGGCGAGGAACAGCACGAAGAAGCCCGCGCCGGCGACCAACAGAGCGGTACCGAGATCCGGCTGTTTTGCGATCAGAGCGGTAGGTATCAGGATCATCACTAAGGCGATGAACAGGCGCAGGCGGTTCGGCGGCAGGGCCTTGTCGTCCAGATACCACGCGATCATCATCGGCACCGCGAGTTTCATCATTTCGGCGGGTTGGAACCGGAAGAACCCCAGGTTCAGCCAGCGTTGCGCTCCCTTCCCGGTATATCCAAAGATTAGTACCGCGATCAGCAGCAGCATGCCCGTGACGAATACCGCCGGGGTGATGCGCTTGAGGAAATGGGGAGGCACCTGGGCCAGCACCAGCATCACGACCGTGGCGATTCCCAGGCGCAGCACCTGGTGCCAGACGTGCTGGATATCCTGATCAGTGGCGCTGTAGAGGATCGTGAGGCCGATGGCGGCCACCGTCAGTGCCCCCACGAGCAGCGGCGGGTCCAGGTGCAGACCCGAGGTGACCCAGCGCAGCCCCGGTCCGCGGTCGCGTTCGGCCCCGCCGATGGTGATCCTTGGGATCATTGACCTTGACCTTCGTTCACCAGGTATTCATCCATCACCTTGCGCGCGATGGGCGCCGCCACAGCGCCGCCGCCGCCGCCGTGTTCCACCACCACGACAACAACGATCTTTGGTTTTTCCGCCGGGGCGAAGCCGATGAACAGGGCGTGATCGCGCAACCTCCACGGCAGGTTCTTTTCATCATACTCGTCGTTCTGGCTCACGCCGAACACCTGTGCGGTGCCGGTCTTGCCGGCAATGGTGTATTTCGCCCCCTCTCCGGCCCGGTGGGCGGTACCGTGGATACTACTGATCACATCGGTCATGTCGGTGATCACATCGGTCCAGTAATCCGGATTGGACAACAGGATGGAGGGCCGGTGCTGGGGGGGGGCCACGGTCAGCTTGCCGTTCCGTGGGTTCTGGGTGGCGTAGAGTAAATGGGGGATGATGCGCTCGCCGCGGGTGGCCAGGGTCGCGGTGGCGACCGCGAGCTGGAGTGGCGTGATCAGGGTGAAACCCTGGCCGATTCCGTTGATCAAGGTTTCTCCTGGGTACCACGGCTCATTCCGGGCGCGGCGCTTCCACGCCCGGGACGGCAGCAGGCCGGGTTTCTCGCCGGGCAGATCCACCCCGGTGTCGGCGCCGAAACCGAAGCGGCTCAGAAAGGCGTGCATGCGGTCGATGCCGAGGGCATGGGCCAAGCCGTAAAAATACACGTCGCAGGATTGCACGATGGCCGAATTCAGGTTCACCAGGCCGTGTCCCCATCGCTTCCAGTCCCGGTATTTGTGGCTGTCACCGGGCAACTGGTAATAACCCGGACAAAATACAGTGGTGGACGGTGTGACCACGTTGTCTTCCAGCCCGGCAAGGGCCATGAAGGGCTTGATGGTGGAGCCCGGCGGGTACATCCCCCGGGTCGACCGGTTGAACAGCGGGCGCCTACGGTCATCTTGCAACGCCTTATAGGCCTTCGGATCGATACCGTTGACGAAAGCGTTGGGATCATAAGTGGGCGTACTGACCAAGGCCAGCACGTCGCCGTTGTTGGGGTCCAGGGCGACCACCGCCCCATCGTAGTCCCCCATGGCCTGTTCGGCCGTGGCCTGGAGTTTGGCATTCAGGGTCAGGTACAGGTTCTCCCCCGGGGTGGGATTGTCGCGTTGCAGAACCCGCAGCGCTCGCCCCTGGGCATTTACCTCCACCTGTTCCAGCCCCACATCCCCGTGCAACAGCGCTTCGTAGGACTGTTCGAGGCCCACCTTCCCGATATGGGAGGTGCCGGCGTAGGCGGTGGTGTCCAGCCGTTTCAACTCGGATACGTCGATGCGGCCTACGTAGCCCAGGACATGCACCGCCAGCGGTCCCAGTGGGTAGTCGCGGCTCAGCCGGGCCACCACCTCCACGCCGGGGAAACGCCAGCGGTTTACCGCGAAGCGGGCCACCTCCCGGTCACTCAAACGAAACCGCAGCGGGATGCTCTCGAAGCTCGGTTTCTGGGTCATTAACCGGCGGAAGCTCTGGATGTCACTGGCGCTGATGGCAATGAACTTGCGCAGTTCGGCGATGGTCCGGCTTAGGCGTTTGACCTGTTCGGGGGTGATTTCAAGACTATAGGTAGGGATATTTTCCGCCAGCACCACCCCGTTGCGGTCATAGATCAGGCCCCGGGTCGGCGGAATCGGCAGGAGCTTGACACTGTTTTCCTTGGACAGGGTGGCGTAGCGCTCGTGGGACAGCACCTGCAGGTATATCAGACGTCCTACCAGCGCCGCGATCAGCAGGCCGACGATTACCACGGCCCAGGTGGCGCGGGCGATCATTATCTGACTCTCCGCCAGATAGTCCTTGATGGTGATGCGACCGGCCATCAGGCGGGGTCCGGGGACGACGCACGGACTCGGGCGCCGGGGAATGGCGCCGCCTGAACGCGGTGTCCGGAGGCGTTGGGAGCGAAGCAGGAGATCACGATCACCTCAACCACTGCCGATCGTGGGCCACGACCCGATCAGCCTCATGCGGGTTCAAGCGACGCGGAACCGTCGGCGCAGGCCCCGCAGGACCAGAAACACCGCGGGCCACAGCATGGTCCCAGTGACGGACGGCGCCCAGTAGAGCCAGGTGCGGGCGGGATGCCCGATGATCCCGTTTATCCATAGCAGCACAAGCTGGTATAGCGCTAGCAGCACCAGCACGCTCAGGGCTTGCTGCCACATGGGATAGACCCGGATTCGCTGGTGCAGTTTCAGAGTGAGGAATGCGACCACGGTCAGCCCGAGGGCGTGCTCACCCATCAACCCGCCCTTCAGCACGTCCGTCAGCAGCCCGGCCAGCCAGGCGATGCCCACCCCGACCCGTTCCGGGAGCGCCAGGCACCAGTAGACGAGTACCAGCGCGGTCCATTCCGGCCGGAACAGCTCGGCCGAGCCGGGCAGCGGCAGGATGGTGAGCGCCATCGCCGCCACAAAGCTGAGCACGATTACCCAACCGCCGTGATGACGGGCAAGGATCATCGGTGGCCCGCGGCGGCGGACCGGGGCCGCGTAGCGGGGGCTACGGAATTGGTCCCGCAGGGGCCCGTTTCCGGCCAGACCAGCATCACTTCGCGGCTGCGTTCCAAGTGCGCCGTGGGGATGGCGGTAACGTTCGCGAAGGGTTCACCCGGGTCGTGACGGACGGCGGAGACGCGCGCCACCGGATAACCCAACGGGAAGCGCCCGCCCAGCCCGGAGGTGACCAGCAGATCTCCGACGCGGATATCGGCATTGTTGGGCAGGTGGGGCAGGTCCAATCGGCCGATGTTCCCGGTGCCCATCGCAATGGCGCGCAGGCCATTTCGGTTGACTTGCACCGGGATCGCGCTGCTGACGTCGGTAATCAGCACCGCCGTGGCGCTCAGCGGGCCGACATGGATTACTTGCCCCATGACGCCGTCGGCGTCGAGGATCGGTTGCCCCACGCACACCCCATCCAGGCTGCCCCGGTTGATGGTCACATGATGCTTGTAGGGGTCCAGATCGACGGCCATGATCTCTGCGATGCGGATTCTGCCGCTCACCTGGGCCGAGGACCGGCGCAGGACACGCAGTCGCTGGTTCTCCGCCTCCAGGGCCGACATCCTCTGGAGCTCGGTTTTGAGTATGAACTGTTGAGTGCGTAGCGCTGAGTTCTCTTCCAGGAGGTGACGGCGCGAGGTCATGTTCTCGGAAGTCCAGCGCCCGATGGCCACCGGCAGATCGACCAGGTATTCCAATGGGTATACCACCACCGAGAGCGCGCTGCGCAGGGACTCGAGATGGTGAGCACGGTGATCCACGGTCATCAATAGTATCGAGGCCAGCGCGAACACCACCAGCCGCGAAGTGATGGATGGGCCTTGTGTGAACAGCAGCTTTATCGGTACAACCCCGCGTTCCCGGCCGGACGGAACGCCATATCAATCGACCAGGAAGAAGTCGCTGCCATGCTCGCTGATCAGTTCCAGGGCGCGGCCACCGCCCCGTGCCACGCACGTGAGGGGGTCCTCTGCCACCACCACCGGCAGCCCGGTCTCTTCCATCAGGAGCCGGTCCAGGTCGCGCAGCAGGGCGCCCCCGCCGGTGAGCACGATCCCGCGTTCGGCCACGTCCGAGCCCAGTTCCGGCGGCGTTTGTTCGAGCGCGGTCCTCACCGCGCCCACGATGCCCGAAAGCGGTTCCTGCAGCGCTTCCAGGATCTCGTTGCTGTTGAGCGTGAAACTGCGCGGCACGCCTTCGGCCAGATTACGTCCTTTGACCTCGATTTCGCGCACCTCGTTCCCCGGGAACGCGGATCCGATCTCGTGTTTGATGCGCTCCGCAGTGGTCTCCCCGATCAACGTCCCGTAGTTGCGCCGCACGTAGTTGGCGATGGCGTCGTCGAATTTGTCACCACCGATGCGTACCGAGGCGGAATAGACGATGCCGTTCAGGGAGATCACCGCCACTTCCGAGGTGCCGCCGCCGATGTCCAGTACCATGGAACCCCGCGCCTCTTCCACTGGCAGGCCGGCCCCGATCGCCGCCGCCATGGGCTCTTCTATCAGGTAGACCTCGCGGGCCCCGGCGCCGGCCGCGGACTCGCGGATCGCGCGCCGCTCCACTTGGGTGGAGCCGCAGGGGACGCACACCAGGACGCGGGGGCTGGGGCGGAATACCTTGTTTTCATGCACCTTGCGGATGAAGTACTGCAACATCTTCTCGGTGACGGTGAAGTCCGCGATGACGCCCTCCTTGAGAGGTCGGATCGCGGTGATGTTGCCCGGGGTGCGGCCGAGCATCCGCTTGGCCTCGATACCCACCGCGGCGATTGAACGCGGACCACCTGGCCCCCGGTCTTGGCGGATCGCCACCACCGACGGCTCGTTGAGTACGATCCCCTGGCCCCGGACGTAGATGAGGGTGTTGGCGGTACCCAGGTCAATGGACAGATCGTTGGAGAAAAGCCCCCATAAGCGTTTGAACATAGGACGTGTTCCGCCTCCAGCGCGTGATGTGCCGATACTCTAGCAGCGGGGGCGATTTTGGGCAAGGACGCAGGTATGATAACCGGCTGTGGCTCGGGAGCCCCGATACTCGGCGTGTGATACGGACGGAAGCGATGGCACTGGGACCCTCCGAAGTGAAGAAGATCGCGCGGCTGGCGCGTATCGCGGTCCGCGCGCAGGACATGGACGAATATGGCCGCAACCTCTCCCGCATCCTGGAGTTCGTGGAGCAGATGAACGCGGTAGAGACCCGCGACGTGGAGCCCATGGCCCATCCGCTGGAGGCGATCCAGCGCCTGCGTCCGGATCAGGTCACGGAAACGGATCAGCGGGCGCATTTCCAGACGGTGGCACCCAAGGTGGAGGGCGGGTTCTATCTGGTACCCAAGGTTATCGAATAAGCCTTGACCCGTGTGCCGGCGGCGCGCGTCCGCCCGGCGAATGAATGCCTGGAAACCGCATGCACAACAAGACCGTCACTGAATTGTCCGCCGGGCTCGCGGCGCGCGAGTTCTCCAGCGAGGAACTTACCCGCACCTTGCTCGACCGGGTGGAGCGGCTCGACCCGCGGCTCAACAGCTTCGTCACCGTGACCGCGCCCCAGGCGCTGGAGGCCGCGCGGCGTGCGGATCGGCGGCGCGCCGCGGGAGAGGCCGGGCCCCTCACCGGCGTGCCGATTGCCCACAAGGACATCTTCTGTACCCTGGGTGTGCGTACCAGTTGCGGCTCGCGGATGCTGGATAACTTCACCGCGCCCTACGAATCCGCGGTCACCGAGCGGCTCCAAGACGCCGGGATGGTGATGCTGGGCAAGACCAACATGGACGAGTTCGCCATGGGCTCCTCCAGCGAGACCAGCTATTACGGGCCGGTACGCAATCCCTGGGACACGGAGACCGTCCCCGGCGGATCGTCCGGCGGTTCCGCCGCCGCGCTGGCGGCGCGGCTGGTGCCCGCCGCCACTGGGACCGACACCGGGGGATCCATCCGCCAGCCCGCGGCCTTGTGCGGGATCACCGGCCTCAAGCCCACCTACGGACGGGTGTCGCGCTACGGGATGATCGCCTTTGCCTCCAGCCTCGACCAGGGCGGGCCCATGGCGCGCTGCGCCGAGGACCTGGCTTGGCTGTTGGGGGCCATGGCCGGTTTCGATCCGCGGGATTCCACCTGCGTGGATCACCCGGTGCCGGATTACGCGGCGCCGCTGGCGGCGCCACTGGCGGGGTTGCGGGTGGGCCTTCCGAAGGAATACTTCTCCGCAGGGCTGGAGGCGCGCGTGGGCCGGGTGGTGGAGGAGGCGGTGGCGGAGTATCGCCGTCTGGGGGCCGAGGTGCGGGAGATCAGCCTCCCCAACACCCGCCTTTCGGTCCCGGCCTACTACGTGATCGCCCCAGCGGAGTGTTCTTCCAACCTGTCGCGCTTCGACGGGGTGCGCTTCGGCTATCGTTGCGAGGCCCCGGAAAACCTGGAGGACCTGTACACGCGGTCACGGGGGGAGGGCTTCGGCGCGGAGGTGAAGCGGCGCATCCTGGTGGGCACCTACGTCCTGTCGGCGGGCTACTACGATGCCTATTACCGCAAGGCCCAACAATTGCGCCGCCTGATCCGCGACGACTTCCAGAGCGCTTTCCGGGAGGTGGACGTGATCATGGGGCCCACTTCCCCCACGGTGGCGTTCCGCCTGGGGGAACGGATGGACGACCCGGTGACCATGTACCTGTCGGATCTCTATACCATCGCGGTGAACTTGGCGGGCCTGCCGGCCCTGTCGCTCCCAGCCGGGTTCGTGGACGGTTTGCCGGTGGGCCTGCAGTTGATCGGAGACTACTTCCAGGAAGGGCGGCTGCTGAATGCAGCCCACCAGTACCAACAGGTTACTGACTGGCACCGGCGGGTACCACCGGGATTTTAGTGTAGGCCCAACGGTCGTGATATCGGCTGGGGTGGCGTGTAGCACGCAGGAATCGGAAAGCGGGACGGTCATGGCAGAGTGGGAAGTCGTCATCGGGTTGGAGATACACGCGCAACTCGCCACGCGTAGCAAGATCTTTTCATCCGCGGCCACTGCCTATGGGGCGCTACCCAATACCCAGGCCTGCGCCGTGGATCTGGGATTTCCGGGGGTGTTGCCGGTGCTCAACGAGGCGGCGGTGCGCATGGCCGT
>NCBI01000015.1 GCA_002255365.1 Chromatiales bacterium 21-64-14 | reverse complement strand
ATGGTGGACTGCGGGCACCTGGAACCCCATCAAACACTGAACGCACGCCTTGGTTGCGCTTCAGTTCAAAAAATGCCCGATATGTATAGAGCTGCTGGCGAAACGCAGGCCCCCGGAGGTATTAATGGGAAAGATAAACACCAGGTGGCGGATGCGGAATCCGAGGCCCCGATCGTATGCCGCCGACCCATGGCCAGGGTTCGATAATAACCGGTCCGCGGACGCCGACGTCTCGCTTCGCGGTGAGTTTCCGCCCGGCAATGACGCTGGCCAATTTGACCAAGCCCCGATTGAGGGCAAGGTCAGCGGCGGTCTCGCCTTGCTGGTTAAGCGCGTTACGGTGCGCGCCGCGTTTCAGAAGCATGCGGGCAATCGCGGTCAGGGCCTGTGGGCTGATGGGGGTACCCCACGAGGCCAGGATGTGCAGCGGTGTCTGGCCTTGCGAGTTGGCGGCATTCACGTCGACCGGGTACTTCAACAAGAGGGCCACCAGAGCAACATTGGCGTTTTGGATCGCCGCATCCAACGGCCCCGACGATCCTGGAGATACGGGATTGGGGTCGGCGCCGGCGGCGAGCAGCAGTTTTGCCGACCCGACGGCCCCTTCGTGGACCGCGGCCATCAAAGGTGTGGTTCCCGATGAGCTGGTGAGGTTCGGATCCGCTTTCGCAGCCAGTAGCTCCCTCACTTCGTTTGGCCACCTGGCAGCGGCGATCAGAGGCGTGGTGTTCTTGCCGACGGTGTTCACGTCTGCGCCGGCCCGGATCAGCCGTTCGAGCACTTGGGTGTCCCCGCGGCTGGCGACGAACGTCAGCAACGGCTGGTGCTGGTACGGTCCGACGGTGGTGTCTGGTCCCGCACCGAGTCGAATTAAGGTGTCCGTGGCCTGGAGCAGTTGCGGGTCCGGAACGCCGTATGCGTCCTTGAGCATCTTGGCTAGGGCGTTTTCGTCGTTGGTATTCCTGACCTTGGGATTCGCCCCATGGGCCAGCAGTAGGTCTACCACTTTGGGATTGCACGTCGCCCCATGGCACATCGCGCCGGCAGCAAGTAGCAGCGGGGTGTCGCCGTTCTTATCCGCTTCGTTCACGTTGGCGCCTGCATCTAGCAACGCCTTGATGATCCGGATCTGTCCTCGCGATGCGGCCCACATCAGCGGCGTCTCGCCATACTTGTTTCTGGAATTGACGTCGGCGCCGTGCGCGATCAACAATCTTACGAGACGGACGTGGTCGCCTTGTGCTGCACAGCCCAGCGCAGTTCCATTATTGATGCCGCGGGCATTCGGCGACATGCCGCTTTTCAGGAACATCAAAACGGCCAGTGTATTGTCCGTGCACGCCTTCTGGATAAACGACACTTCGGAATAGGTGATGCCCGCGGCGTTGATCGTGTTGCGGGCGGCGTAACGCGCGCATGCCCCGAGCATTCCAGTAGCCAACAGTATGGCGAGGAAACCCGCCTTGCGGTTCGTGGTCATTCGTTCTCCGGCCCCCTTTGATTCTTATTTGTTCGTATTTAGACCGAACTTCACGCGACGCTACCGACACCTCCGTGACGCCCTGATACACCTCTCCGCTCTTGCGAACTGACTCAGGCGTGTGCACTTTCCCCGACTCGTACGGCCCCCGGGGGGCAGCGGGCGCCGAATTCACAGCGGCGTAGGGGCCGGGGAGGACGGCGTCGGCAGAGATGGTGGATGCCCGCTGGTTCACTCTTTCGATCGCCATGCGATCCAAGATTTTAGACCAAGTGCGCCGAGCATAGCCAGGAAGGCTGCCAGCTTGGCCGTTGAGTGCCGGGTTTGATCGGTGGGCTCGTCTCCTGGTGTATCCCGGTGCGCTCGCCAAGCGCCGCCTGGCTCAGCCCTCGCGTCGTCCGGGTTCGCCGACCTGATGTATCACCTGTAGGTGGAGCAGTAGGTCATACGCGCTACCTTCCGGCATCACGCGCACGGCTTCATCCACTAACACCACTGTTCCCGAATTGCGCGCTATCCCCCGCGCAGCGATATGTTAAATCCTATGGTGCAAGCCTTTGGCCACAGCGAGTAGCCGTTGAGCCGCCTCCAGCTAGGCGGGCCGGAAATCTTTCCCTGCTCTGCCCATGGCACTAGCGCGCCGTCAGATGCCGCGGTAGCGTGACCGTGCGCGAGTTGTAATCATCGCCGGACAACTCGTAGATCCTGGCGCGGCGATCGGCCAGGTGATAGACGGTGTGTCCCGGGCGCGTCCTCCTCAATTACATACTTATCCCGCGCGTGGCGGCGCTACTTGCCGCAGCTTCTCAGTATCCGTCGGTCGGCCTCGGGCAGGTTCCGAGGAGAATCCGGGAGCGTCACGCACTCGGGTCAGAACGTTCCATCCCCGGATACCCCGATCAACTGTCGCGTAGCTGACATACAAGGTCCATAGCCGAGAATAAATTTGCCCATGCATAAAGCCATTCTTCAGTGTCTGTACAATACTGTCGGAACTTCGGTGTTTATGTAGCGTTCAACACTACGACGGGATGGGGTTACACGGTAATCTGGCCACGGACCGACCGCCCTGGGTCCCGCGGCCGGTTGGCTGGAAAACGATAGGCCAGTAACTAGGACGAGAGCGCACTCGCCCCTCCGACGTCGTGCGGCCGGAGGAAGGCGATCAACCCGCCCTGCGCTACAGAGCGCACACCGAGGAGGTGTCGTGATGAACAGCGTCTCATCCGCCGACGGCGTTACGGCCCCGATCAAGCTTGCCCGATTCCCGCAGGTGTCGATCCGCGACCTCGCGAGCCTCGCGGCGGCCTTCGCGCTGCTGTGCGTGTTCCGCTATCTGCACCCGATCTCCGGGATATCGGCCCACGGTCAAGCGGTCTTCGGTGTGTTTCTGTGGTTCATCGTCGTTATGGTGACCAACTGCGTGCCGCGCGCCATCGTCGGGCTCACGTCTCCGCTGCTACTCGTGCTGTTTGCACACATCCCTGTGCCACAGGCGTTCAATGCCTTCAACACCAACATCTTCTTTCTTGCCACCGGAGCGTTTCTCATCGCCGCCGTCATGATGGCAACGCCGCTCGGCAAGCGCATGGCGCTCGGCGCTGCGTCGTGCATGAAATCCAGCCGGGCCCATAAGGTGCTCACGGGACTGTTTCTTGCGGAGGTCGCGGTCCCGATCCTCCCGGTAGTCAACGAGACCGCGCTGTGGCTGCCGATCTGCAAGGGGGTGGAATCCGTCGCGTCCGGCGACGCGCGCAATCCCCAGGAGGCAGCCCGGTTCAACACGGCTGTCTATTACCTGATAGCCGGGGCGCTTCCGCTGTTCATCGGCCCCCTCATCCTCACAAGCAATTTCCCCAATTTGATCCTCGTCGCGGCGCTGAAGAGCACCATGCATATCGATGTGTCGTGGGGGCAATGGTTCTGGCTCAACCTGCCGCTGTGGGGACTGCTGCCCCTGCTGCTTGTGTACGTGATCCGACATTTTCGCCTCGACCGGATCGAGATGCCCGGCGCGGAGGCCGGGCTTGCGGCCTTGCGCGCCGAACTCGGCCCGATTTCGTGGGCCGAAATATGGATCGTGGCAGTGCTCGCGATATCGGTCCTACTGTGGTTTTTCGCACCGATAAAATCAGGCATGACCGCTCTGTTGGCGGCTTTCCTGCTATTTCTGCCGGTCGGCGGGATCCAGTTTGATGATATCAATCGCCACATGTTGTGGGACGTGCTCATCCTGCTGGGCGGTGCCATATCCTTGGGAACCGCACTCTATCACTCCGGTATCGTGCAGTGGGCGTCAACGCTGATCGCCGAACCGCTAAAAACGTCCCATCTCCCGTTATGGGCGCTGCTGACGGTTCTTGTATTCGCATTCCACATCCCCCGCGCCGGAATCGTCAGCAACGTCGCGTCCGCGACCGCGTTCGTGCCGCTGGCCATCAGCCTGGCATCGACCCTCCACTACAACGTCCTTCCGTTCTCACTGGTACTGATCGACTGCATGAACTACGCGTTGTTTCTTCCCATATCGGTCACCGCGTTCCTGATCGCGTGGAGCGTGAGCAGGACATCGGCATGGGAGGCGATCCGTTTCGGGGTCCCGCTATCCGTGATTGCGAACCTATACGTCCTCATCCTGGAGCCCCTGTGGCTGCGGGCCATCGGGTTCCCGATATGAGGATCGGCATGCGATAGCATTTGAAACGGCTGCGGGTGACTGTAGCGTTGTGTGGCGGAATTCTAGACGACTAGATTTCAATCAATCCATCGGACAGTTCGTCAACATTATTCGGGTCCGGCGGATAGTGCTCGGCCATGGCAGCACCGCAGGCGCTGATGGCTGCGATGAATCCCTCCACCACTTCAGCCTTGCGTACATGTTCCAGGAACGTTTGGATGATGCCCTGCCAGTGGGCCTCGCCGAGCTTTTCGTGTATGCCTTTATCGGCCACGATTTCCACATAGCGCTCCGCCAAGGATACAAAAAACAGTACTCCCGAATGATGCGGTGTCAACTGCACACCCTGCTGGTAGAACTGGGCTTTGGCGAGGCGGCTCGCGCGTGAATGCTTTACCCGCTGCGGAACCAGCCACAGGTGTAATTCCGGGAGGAACAGAAACAACGTGGCCAGAGCAATAAATACTAACAACTGGATCTGGTATGCGTGGATCCAGGCGAGTGGAACAGCGAATAGGACGAACACGCCCGGCAGCAGCAGCGCGATGATGGCGGCCCACAGCAACGGCAGGAACACGTAGTGATCGCTGCAACGTGCGACCACCGTAACGAACTCACCGCTGGTGAGTTTCTCGGCGGCGTGAATCGCAGCGGTGACTCGGGCCTTATCCTGCTCTGAAAATTTGATCACGTCTCACCAGCCCCCGGAGGCGCCGCCGCCCCCAAACGATCCACCCCCACCCGAAAACCCGCCGAAACCGCCACCTCCTCCAAACCCTCCGCCGCCGAAGCCGCCGCCACCTAAGCCGCCGCTCAACATGCCCAAGGCCAGCCAGCCCAGCCAGCCGTTGCCGCCGCTACGTCGCGTACCACCCTGGCCACCGCGGCCAGAAATCGTCGACAACAGGGGGGAAATGGCAAACAATAAGATAATAAGCATCAGGAACCCGGTTCCTGAGCGTTGGCGTACTTCCTGTTGTTGTACGGCATGGTGCTTGTTACCGAGCACCGTGAGAATCGCGTCAGCGCCAGCGTCGATGCCGCCCGCGTAATTGCCCTGCTTGAAGCGTGGCACAATGATGTTGTGGATGATGTTGAAACTTTGGGCGTCCGTGAGCGTGCCTTCCAGGCCGTATCCCACCTCGATGCGCACCTGTTTCTCGCCAGCGTCCACGATCAGCAATGCGCCGTTGTTCTTGCCCTTCTGCCCGATACCCCAGTGGCGACCCAATTGATAGCCGTAGTATTCGATAGGATAACCGTTGAGCGTCGGTACCGTCACCACCACCAGTTGCGTGCCGGAGTTCTTCGCGTAGGTCGCGAGTTTTTGCGATAGTCTGTTGAAGACGTCCGCGGGTAACAAATGCGCTTGGTCCACCACCGGCCCCGTGAGCGCCGGAAACGGCGGCATGCCCGCGTCCAAGCCACCACTGGCCGCGAAAACCGGTGTAGCCAGTAATAAGCCAAATAGCAGGCCTACGGCGGTAACCCGCCGCACAAATGCTTGCAGCATGCTGAATCCTCGCCCTTCCCTCTCCCGGTGGGAGAGGGGGCAAAGCCTTAGAAGTGTACCTTGGGCGCCTCTTGCGCTTGTTCCGATATCGTGAAGTTCTGAATCATCGCGTAGTTCGAGTATAACATGGAGTGATACCACCGCCCGGGGATGGTGGTGAGTTCCGTATCGTACTGCTGCACCGCGAGGATGTAGTCACGGCGCGCCACCGCGATGCGGTTCTCGGTGCCTTCCAGTTGCGATTGCAGGGCGAGAAAGTTCTCGTTCGCTTTCAGGTTTGGATAATTTTCCGTCACCATCATAAGCCGCGAGAGCGCGCCGCCCAAGGTCGCTTGATTCTTCTCGAACTGATGGAACGCTTTGGGGTTGGTGAGGACATCAGCGGGAATTTTTGTCTGTGTGACCTTGGCGCGAGCCCTGGTCACGGCTTCCAGTACGTCCGCCTCATGAGTTGCATAACCTTTCACCGTGGCTACCAGATTCGGTATCAGATCGGTACGCCGCTGGTATTCGTTCAGCACCTGACTCCAGGCAGCGTTCACCTGCTGCTTATAGGTGGGAATGTTGTTGACCCCGCAGCCGCCCATCGTCAGTACGATGCCCAGAACGGCGGCGAAACCCACGATCTTCTTCATGGCAGGCAACTCGGACATGACGGTTTCCTCTGGATTCGGCGCGCGCAAATTATGCGTCATGATAGCAGCGGAATGACCACAGGGCACGCTGCCCGGCGATGGCTCCCCTGAATCAGTATTACAGCCGATATTTGGAAAGCGGTGGTTTCGAAGCACGGTCCCGGTGGGCGCGCCCGGGGCCTGGTATTGGCCTGTATATTAAGGATGTGTGTGGTCGGACCTCGGCGTAATGAGTCATCCCCCCATCATATGCATCCCTACGCCGCTATCTTTCGGCTGGGAGTACAGCGCCTTGCCGTTAAGGTCAGGCCCGTGGCCGCCAATCATGACATTGAGTAGGGTAAGCAGCGACATGAGGCCAATCGGGTTCGAAAGCCCGTTACCCGTTGTCGTGATACCGATACATCAACTATCCGCTTGGGATTCGGCACTAAGCCCGCGGCGTTCTTCAGTCCATACCGCCAAGCTCGCGGCACGCCGGGTGCGCGGGTGCTGCTCGTGGCGACGGATCCTATAAGGGGGGTCTTCGCGTTCCCCGCCATCTGGGCGCCGGCGCACGACAGTCATCCGCGCACCGGCGCAAATCAATCCTGTTTGTTCCCGTCAGGTTGGTTATGCCGGTCGCGCGGCCGATAATGTTGCTTCGGCTTCTGCTGGCTGGGGGTCGGACCGACGCTCGAACGGTCGCGGGACTCACGGCGCTGGAGCAAGGTGTCCTGACGACGGTATTCGCGCTGCAATTCCCGAGTTTCCAGTTGCCGCTGGCGGCGTAGCCGCTCGGCGGTTGCGGCTGGGGGCTGTTGTTGCAGCTTGCGGCCGTAACGTTCTTCCACCTGACGCTGCTCCAGACGCTGGCGCTGCAGCAGATCGCGGCGTTGCGTGTCTGCGCGCTGGCGCAACTGCTGCTGATCGGGTTGTTGGCGCACGGGGGCTGGCGCCGGAGGGTGTGCTCTGGATGGGGCTTGTATCACCTGAGGGCGGTACAGTCGCAACGCTCCGGACGTGGTTCTGTGTTCGCGCCAATCCCGGAACGAGTCCGCGTCACGGACGCGTTGGCGCGCCACGGGCCGGCCGATGACGTGTTCCACTCGGCTGATGTCGACACCGCGGTTGATGATGCGGTGTTGCTCAAAGCGATACTGGGTGGTGTTGCGCGTGTAGTTTATGATGACTACGTTGCGCGCCGGGATCTGGGCATAGCGTGCAAGGTTCGGGCGCACGAAGTCGCGTTCGCGCACGAATACCCAGGTACTGGGCCGGATGTGCCGTTCGATCACCGCGGTGCTGACGAGGAATCCTCCGGACGGCTGCCAGACCGCCGCAGGCGGCATGGGTGCCCAGCCTACCCAGTCGTCGCCGTAGCGCCACGCCACCCACGCGGGCGCCCACACCGTGCCTGGCACCCATACCCAACCGTAGTCGTCGTCGTAAGTCCAGCGACCGTAGTGAAAAGGCGCCCAGCCCCATTCCCAGTTGGACACCCATACCCAACCGTAGTCGTCCGTGTATGCCCAATGCCCATAGGTGTATGGCCGCCAGTTCAGCGCTACTCCGTTGGGTGCCCAGACCCAACCATAGACAGGCCGCTGAACCCAGCGGCCGTACGGGGCCAGGTCACGGTACATGATGCTCATATCGACGCGGACCGGATCGGCGGTGGCGGGGGGAGCGAATGTGGGGGCAAACCCTAACGTCAGTACAACGGCAGTGATCAACATTAGTCTACGCATGGGGGGTCCCCCGATGAATGGTGCTTGGGCGCCGCGCCAACTGGGAGCCGCACCGTTAGAATCATTGTAGCGGTTCCAGCTGAACGCCGGCTGAACGGCCGCCCGAGCCCTTCTGAGTATTCTGACATGATATCCGCGCCCATACCGGGCTCTGTTGACGACCTCTAGCGTGATCCATGTCGGGGCTGCGTCTGTCTCCGGCGCTCTACTGCGGCTCGGAGGCCGAGCATGGGCGTGTGGCTGCCTACAATGGTAGAGTTGAAGGGAGGGGCCGGATGGCGCTGCCGTGATGTTCGATAAGCGCTATGCTTACGCGCTATATGTGAGCCTGCCCGGATAGGGCCCTGGTGGTTGACGCATCCGGCAGGGGGCCGGAAGACACCGAATAGGGGGTGTTATGGACAGAAATGCCGTTCCCCGAAAAACTCGCGAACTCCAGAGCCACCATTTCGACTCCACGATCTGGAATGATTTCAAATTCCGGGACGATGACATCGTAATCGCGACCTATGCCAAGTCGGGAACGACCTGGATGCAACAGATCATCGCGCAGCTGCTGTTTGATGGCAGGGAGGGTCTGAATGTCCCGGAAATGTCGCCTTGGATGGATCTTCGGATTCCTCCGAAGGCGGACAAGCTTGCCTCGGTCGAGCAGCAGGAGCACCGCAGGTTCGTCAAGACGCATCTGCCGGTAGATGCCTTGGTGTTTTCTGAAAAGGCTAAATACGTTTATATCGGCAGGGATGGCCGCGACGTTTTGTGGAGTCTGTACAATCACCATGCGACAGCGAACGAAGCTTGGTACGAGGCCCTGAATGATAGTCCCGGGAGGGTCGGACCGCCCATCGGCCAACCACCGTCGTCGATCATCCAGTATTATCACGACTGGCTCGATCAGGATGGCCAGCCATGGTGGCCGTTCTGGGAAAACGTGCGGTCATGGTGGGCCATTAGAGGCCTTCCGAATGTCTATATGACGCATTTCGCCAATCTCAAGAGCGACATGGGTGCCGAGATCCGAAGGATCGCGGAGTTTCTCGATATTCCCGTCAATGAGCAACGATGGGAGGCGATCCTGCGGCACTGTAGCTTCGAGTATATGAAGGCGCACGCTGAGAAAAGTGTACCGCTGGGCGGCATTTTCTGGGAGGGTGGAGCGGCGACGTTTATCCACAAGGGCACAAACGGTCGCTGGCGCGCCATTCTCACGGAAGACGAGATCGCCGAATACGAGCGCCGTGCCGTTCGGGAACTGGGTCTTGCGTGTGCCCACTGGCTGGAGAGCGGAAGAACGTCTTGAACGGTCGAGGCAGTCTAGCGACACCGACCAAGGCAGGAACGCGCCGGTACGGTACGGAGAGCGGTGGGGACAAGGAGGCGGGGCCATAAGCCCCTATGGAGAATGACCACGTGGTGTGCGGGGCCGGGCGGACTGCGGGAGCCGATGGAAACCGATATTGAGATCCGGGAGGTTCGTGATGGTGACCTGGAGAGCTTTAACGAGGCTCTCAATGAGGTCTGCGCCGAGCGGCAGTACATGGCCATTGCGCATGGGATCCCGCTGGAAATTCACCGGGCATTTCTGCAGATCGTCATCACCAACCGGCTTCCCCAGGTGGTTGCGGTTGAACATCAGAAGATCGTCGGGTGGTGCGACGTGATCCCCCACGTTGAAGAAGGCTTCACTCACATAGGCCGGCTTGGGATGGGGGTGCGGATGTCCTATCGGGGGCGTGGGATCGGCAGGGAGCTGCTCTCCGAATGCCTCCGCCACGCGGGGCGCTACGGGCTCGAGAAGGTCGAACTGGAAGTTTTTGAGAATAATGCGGTCGCGATTCGTTTGTACGAGGCATTTGGGTTTCGGCGGGAAGGCTGCAAGGCCAAGGCCCGGAAATTGGACGGGTGTTACCAGGATAGTATCCTCATGGGGCTGTTGATTGGGGCGGGCGGGCGGTAAACCGCCTACCCAAGCCCCGGTTTCGGCGCAGCGATGGCATGGGAGGCGCCGTGTCGTTGCGGCGCATCGGCATCAGCGCGGATCAATCCGGGACCGCCTGCTGCACCACGTTGGTCATGGGGATGTCCGCGAGGTCTGATCTGTATGCAACCTGCTATTTCTGATCATCTGGTCCGATTGCTGGTGGTCGGGATTCTGATTTCCCGCATCGGGGACATCGGAACGACGTATCTGGCATCGCCTGGACTGAAACTGGAGGCTAACCCCATCGTTAGGAAATTCCGATGGTGGTACGCGTTTCTGACGCTGTTTGTGTGCGTCATTCCGTACTGGAATGCGGGCGCTGGAATCATGGTGATGGTGGTGTCGTTCCTGGTATCGACGTCGAACAGTATGCGCTTGTGGTTCATCCGGGCTCTGGGAGAGACGGAGTACTTTCATCTGCAGGTCCGGGTTGCGTCCGCGGCGAATCCCGTGAGTTCGCTGATGCTGATCTTGCTTCCGCCCGTGTTCATGGCGCTGCTCGGCATCTCCCTGTGGGTGGTCTACCCGGACCCGGCCATAGACCCTGGCTATTGGTTTGCCTCCGGGATATTGGTCTATGGGGCGGTACTGGCCGTGTATTCCCCGTTGCATTTTCTGCGCCTGCGACGGGAGGCCAGAATTTCCGGTGTCGGATGATTTTGCGCGGCCGCAGCGCGCCGTTATGGCCAGTGCTGGGTCCGCGCCGGATATCAGGCGGTGTGGATATGAAACGTGTGGTAGCCTGGCGACCGATGGCCGGTGCCGCGATTGCCGCGCGCGCAGGCGGTGGAGTTCAAGCTATGTTGGACAGGTTCCTGTGAAGAAGCCTGGTATACCCGAAGACGAGCAGGCGCGGCTGCTGCTGCTGGATGCCCTGGGAAGCATCTACTCGCCAGCGGAGGAACGGTTCGACCGGATCACGCGTCTGGCCTGCCAGGTGCTGAATGTCCCGATCGCCCTGGTTTCGTTGATTACTGCCCGATGCCAGTGGTTCAAGTCGGCTCAGGGTCTGGCTGCATCCGAGACCTCCCGGGAAATCTCCTTCTGCGGCCATACCATTCTGGGAGCCGACTCTTTCGTGGTGCCCGACACGTTGCTGGACCCGGACTTCGCTGACAATCCCTTGGTGAGCGGAGAGCCCCATATCCGCTTCTACGCGGGCCACCCCCTACGTTATGAAGGCAGTAATGTCGGGACTTTGTGCATCATCGGCCGGGTTCCGCGGCGGCTGACCCCGTCGGAGTCCGAGACCTTGCGCAATCTGGCGGAGTGGGCCGAGAATGAGCTCAAAGTGGCCGCGTTGAGCGAGGCGCAGGCGCAGCTCATTTCGGTGCTGGACGAGGCACGCCGCGCGGCGTTGATCGATTCCCCGACCCGTTCGTGGAACCGGCAGGCGATGGACGAGCTTCTTCCGGTGGAGGTGGAACATTGCCGTGTCCGCAACGTACCCATTTCGGTCGTAATGGTGGAGGTGGGCAACCTAAAGACGATCACTGGGCGTTACGGCCCCGGCGTCACGGATTGGGCCCTCCGTGAAGTTGCGCAACGGATTCGTTCCTCGATCCGTCCGCAGGATCTGATCGGGCGTTTCGCCGACGACCAATTCCTGATATTTCTTGGCAATTGCACCGAGGACACGGTGATGCTCACTGCGAACCGGATCTTGTCGCGCGTTTGCGGGGAGCCGGTGACCGCGGACGGGGTGAGCCTGGATCTGGCGCTTGCCATCGGGGCCTCGACGATGGCCTTGTCTCCGGAAGCAGATCTTAGCCGTTTGTTTCAGCTTACCGGCGCAGCCCTATCCGAAGCGCAGGCCGCGGGTCGGAACTGCGTGCGGTTGAGGACCTCGCTGTAGCGGGATCCGTTGGCCGGCGGCGTCGGTTTGAAGCGGACAGCGAAGCTTCAGTTGGCCCTGGCGGCAGGCACTGTCAGCGGCAAGGTGGCGGGGGGCAGGCATACTTGTTCGTTGCAGGCTTGCACCCGCACGTCGCCATGCACCGTGCCCGCGGGTTTCAGGGTGCCGGCGGGGAACACGCTGGTGATGTGGGCGGTACCTTCATAGACGTTCAGCCCTTCGGTGGCGAAGGCCGGCGTGATCCGTACCGGATTGGGATAGACGACCCGGGATGGAGTCAGGCCATCGAAACGCACCGCCGTTGGCACCAAGTAGTCGAAAGACGCCGGGTTCGCATTCACATGATAGCCCGGGTCGATCCGCAGGGTAACGGTAATCTCGTCCTGTCCGGCGGTGATCCCGGCCGTGGCGCTGGCGTGCACATGGTCGGCGCTATCCGGCACGTGGAATCCCTTCGAGGGCGCCTTCTGCGGGGCCGGTGCGTTTTCCGCAACCGTCTCCGCCCGGGTTTGCGGATGCAGGGCAAGAAACGCCACCAGGCTACCCCATTGCCCTGGATCCTTGGCGACTTGGCCGCTCACATGCCGGATGATCTTCGCCGCCGCTTCTGCGTAGCGTGGGTTTCCGGTGCTGCTGGCGGAGAGACCTTGCAGCAGGGCCACGGTGGCGGAGGTGCCGGACGGGTAGGTGTTGTCACCGGTGTCCTCGGGAGGGATCAGAAGGTCTTTTTCCGTCGGCACCGTGGCCAAGCCGCCGTCCGGGCGCAGGAACCGTTCCAGGATGATGTCGGCCATGGTCTGCGCGTGGGTACGCCAGCGCGCTTGGTGAGTCGCCTCATAGAGTGAGAGGAAGCCATTTCCCAACAGTGCGTAGTCATCCAGGAACGCATCGGTGTGGGCCCGCCCATCGAAGATCTCGTGTTTCAATGAGCGGGTCTTGGGACTGTAGGCGATGTCCCAGATCCGGGTTGCGGCGCGGCTGGCCAGTTGGAGATAGACCGGCTCCCGCAGAACCCCCGCGGCGTGGGCATAAGCAGTGATCGCCAATCCGTTGAGCGCGACCACGATCTTGCGGTCGGTGAAGGGCTGTGCTCGACGCTCGCGGATCGCGAACAGCTTGTCGCGTTCGGGACGCAGCGCCGTCAGCATGGGCATCACCGCCGGGTAACCGGCGTCTTTTAACGTTTTCGCGAGGGGCAGTCGGACCCGGAGGACCCCGGGGACGAGTCCGTTCAGTTGCTGCTCGCGGGTCGGGTCCGGCATGGGCGTGAGTTCGTAGACTGTAAAGAAACGCTTGGCCGCCGTCTTGCCCAACGCCGCGTCGATCTGGCTGCGGGTCCACACGTAGCTCGACCCTTCCACGCCATGGACTTCGGCATCCTGAGCGGTGTAGAAGCCACCGCCCGGTGCGCTCATGTCGCGTTGGAGATATCCGCCGATGTCCAGCGCCATGGCGCGGTACAGGGGGTCGCCAGTGAGTTGGAAAGCGCGGGTGTACACGTCCAGCAACTGTGCGTTGTCGTAGAGCATCTTCTCGAAATGGGGCACGGACCAGGTGCGTTCCGTGCTGTAGCGGTGGAAACCACCGCCTAGCGCGTCGTGGATGCCGCCCAGGGCCATCGCGTCCAGCGTCCCGCGCAGCATGCCCAGGGCCTTCTGGTTGCGGGTCACGCGCGCGTCCGCAAGCCAGAGCTCCAGGATCGGCGCGCGCGCGAATTTCGCCTGCGCCGGGCCGTTGGGCAGGCCGCCGTATTTCCAATCGAAGCGCGTCTCAAAGGCACGCCGGGCTTGCTGCACCCAGGCCAGCGGCCGTACCGGTGCGGGTGCGCTCGCACCGGGAACGCCTACCTGCTGCATGATCTGGTATACGCGGTTCGCCTTGGCGAGCACCTCTTTCCGGTGATCGGTCCACTGTTCGTGGACCATCCGCAATACGGACGGGAAGCCCGGTCGGCCGAAACTGTCATCGGTGGGCGGGAAATAGCTGCCGGCGAAGAACGGCTTCAGGTCCGGGGTCAGAAACACATTGTTCGGCCACCCGCCATGGCTCGTGAGGATTTCCGTGGCCAGCATGTAGATCTGATCGAGGTCCGGGCGTTGCTCCCGATCGACCTTGATGTTGATAAACCACCGGTTCATCAACTTGGCGATGTCCGGGTCCGAGTACAGTGTCCGTTCCGCCACATGGCACCAGTAGCAGGTGCTGTAGCCGATGGATACGAAGATGGGTTTGTGTTCCCGGCGTGCCTTTTCGATAGCCTCCGGCCCCCAGGGATACCAGTCCACCGGATTGTGGGCGTGAAGTAGCAGATAGGGGTCGGCGGAATGGATCAGGCGGTTGGTATAGCGGGGCGCGTCACGCGCGTGGCCGGAGGCGGCTGTCGCTGCGAGAGCCGGCGCGCCGAGCGACAGCGTGAGCAACAAAAACCCGTAGAACCCGACGATTCGCACCAGCAACCGGGTAGCGCCGCACCCTGGCCACCGTCCCGCCGTCATCGTGGCCCGGTCCCGGAAACCGGCGTTACCGTATGGTATTTGTCCATTGGGTCTCCGCCGTGCTGGGGCCAGGAATGGCCGTACACCGTGCTTCCAGTATAACTATCTTTATAAGATAACTAGAACCTATCTCAAAATGCATCTCGATCGCCCATGCGGCGTTGCGGACCCTGCTGCGGTGCTCATTTACTGGGTGTAAACTGCGCTCCTCGCAGGGCCCGCGCCTTGCCTGAACGCCCGATCTGCGATTTTGAGATAGGTTCTAGACTCGCCCTGGCAGGATTTTGTTCCTGCCGGGTCCGCCTTCGTCTCGCCGTGAAGTCCGGACCGAGCTACGCTATGCGAATTGCCACGCCGCCGACGGCTCCGCGCGGTAGCGGCGCCTCCGTGGCCGAATTGCTGCAGCGGTTGCGTTCGCGGATTCCGAGTCTGCGTTGGAGCGCGGCCGGACAGCTCGCCGACCGGACGGATCCGCGCGCGGTGGAAGCCTTGATCCGCGCCATGGACGATCCCGACGGCAGATGCCTTGGCCCGCATCGGGGACGATCGGGCGGTAGCGCCGATGGTCCGTGCCGCGGGGGATCCGCAGTTGCGCCTGTGGATGGTGCTGGACCTCGGGGAGTTGGGTAGCCCCAAGGCCCTGCCGTACCTGACCGGGCTTAGCCGGGATCCGCACCCGCTGATCCGCCACGCAGCCGCCCAGGCCTTGGTGCGTATCGGTGCCCCGGCCCGCGCCACCCTGCGTGCTGCCCTGGGCCACGGCACCGCCCGCGCTCAGCCCTATGTCATGGCCGCGTTGGGCGCGTGGGGAAGCCAGCCGATGTCCCGCGCCTGCAGCAGACCGCGGAGTCGGCAAGCCGCCCCCCTGGCGTCCGCGGCGCGAGACTCGGTGCAGATCATCCGGTCCTTTGCCCGCTACCGTGGCGCCGATGCGCGGTTTCAGAGCCGGCCCGCCGGTATCCGGCCCCGGATTCCGGCGCCCGGGGGGTTTGCACCGTCGCGGGTCGATCCCACGTTCTCCACCAGAACCATCTGAATCCAGCCCTGGCACTGTATTCCGCGTGCGTGGCGCATATCCGGTGCCGTGTGAAATCCGCGCGCCATGTCCGACGTGCGCGAATCCGTTACAATGAATGAAGGCCCAGTTTCATAAGGATTGTGCAATGGCGAGTGTGCCGGGGCGGCCCGTGGTCTTTGGTGAAGTCCTGTTCGACCGCTTCGAGGACGGTACCCGGGTCCTCGGCGGCGCGCCGTTCAACGTGGCGTGGCACCTCGCGGGTTTTGGCCTGGATCCTTTGTTCATCAGCCGGGTGGGGCGCGACGAGTTGGGGGAGCAGGTCCTGACGGCGATGACCGGGTGGGGTCTGGATGTGGGCGGGTTGCAGCGGGATGCCAGCCATCCAACCGGATCGGTGCATGTGAGCCTGAGCAAAGGCCAGCCGGACTTCCGCATCCTGCCCGACCAGGCCTACGACTACATCGACGCCGATGCCGTGCGTACGAGTCTCGCCGGGCTCACCCCGGCGCTGCTTTACCATGGAAGTCTCGTCGCCCGTAACCGGGTTTCCCGCAAGGCGTTGGAGCAGCTGCGCGCAACCGGCGTACCCGCGTTCGTGGATATCAACCTGCGGGCGCCCTGGTGGCAGCGCAAGGGACTCGACACGCTGGTGCACGGCGCGCGCTGGCTCAAGCTGAGTGAAACGGAGCTCGCGGTACTTATGGATGCCGGCGCGCTGGACCCGGGCCAATTGGAATCCACCACACGCATGGTGCGTGAGCGCTACGGCTGTGCGCTGTTGGTGGTGACCCAGGGCGAGCATGGGGGATGGTTCGCCACCCGCGATGCAGCGGGACGCATTGAGCCGGTGGCGGTGCCGGAATTCGCGGATGCGGTCGGCGCCGGGGACGCCTTTAGTTCGGTCACGCTCCTGGGCTTGGTCCATGGTTGGCCGTTGCCGAAGACCCTGCGCCGTGCGGCCGCGTTTGCCGCGCGCATCTGCACCATCCGGGGCGCCACGACGTCGCACCGAGCCTTGTACGATGAGATGCTGACACAATGGGAAAGCGATTAGAGAAGGGACCGCCGCGCGACCTCTACTTGCTGCTTGTCAGCGTCCACGGACTGATCCGGGGCCACGACTTGGAGTTGGGGCGCGACGCGGACACCGGTGGACAGGTCAAATACGTGGTCGAATTGGCGCGTGCGCTGGCCGCTCATCCCGAAGTCGGCAGGGTCGACCTGCTGACCCGCCAAGTCTTCGATCCAAAAATTTCGTCCGATTATGCGCAGCCCGAGGAACAGATCGCACCCAACGCCTACATCATCCGGCTGCCCTTCGGCCCGCGCCGCTACCTGCGCAAGGAGGTGTTGTGGCCTTATTTGGAAGGCATGGTGGACTTGGCGGTCCAATATGTACGCCGTGTCGGGCGGCTTCCGGATCTGATCCACAGCCACTATGCGGACGCCGGATATGTCGGGGCGCCGGTGGCGAGCCTGCTCGGGGTGCCCCTGATCCACACCGGCCACTCCCTGGGACGGGTGAAGCGCCTACGTCTGTTGGAAAAAGGCACCAAGGATGCGGTTATGGAGGCGCAGTACAATATCGCACAGCGTATCGAAGCGGAGGAGATCGCCCTCGACACCGCGTCCAGGGTGATCGCCAGTACCCACCAGGAGGTGGAAGAGCAGTACAGTCTCTATGACAACTATCAGCCCGGCCGCATGGTGGTGATCCCCCCCGGGGTGGATCTTGGTCGTTTCCATCCGCCACAGCGTGGGGTCCCGCCGGCCGCGGTGCAGAAGGATCTGGAGCGTTTCTTGAGGGACCCGCGCCGCCCCATGATCCTCGCCGTCTCGCGTGCCGACGAGCGCAAGAACATCGCTACCCTGGTGCGCGCGTATGGCGGAAACGCCGCGCTGCGTGAGCGCGCGAACCTGGTGGTGGTCGCGGGGAACCGGGACGACATCGCCACCCTGGAGCGAGGTGCGCGCGACGTAATGACCGGCCTGCTGTTGCAGATCGACCGCCACGACCTGTATGGCTCGGTGGCGTACCCGAAACACCACGCACCCGATGACATCCCGGCGCTCTACCGGATGGCTGCCACCACCCGCGGGGTGTTTGTCAATCCGGCCCTTACCGAGCCCTTCGGGCTTACCCTGCTGGAGGCAGCGGCCTCCGGGCTCCCGGTGGTTTCCACCGAGGACGGAGGTCCGCGGGATATCGTCGGGATTTGCAAAAACGGTCTCCTTGTCGATCCGTTGGACGTCGACGGGATGGGGGCATCGATTCTCGAAGCGCTCTCGGATCGCGAACGTTGGCAGCGTTGGTCGCGCAGCGGTATTCGCGGTGCGCAGGAGCATTATTCCTGGAAGAGTCACGTGCAAAAGTATCTGCGTGAGGTGCGCAGCATCCTTGGTGAGCGCTACCGGTCGCGTACGCTCGCACCGGAGAAGAGCCGGCTCCCGACCGTGGACCGGCTTGTCGTGTGTGATATCGACGATACCCTGATGGGCGATGCGGAGGCGGCCCGGGCTTTCATCGCCCGGTTGGAGGCGGCCAATGGACAGATCGGTTTCGGGGTGGCGACCGGCCGGTCCCTGGACAGTACCCTGGAGGTGCTGAAGGAATGCCAGATGCCGGTTCCGGACTTGTTGATCACCGCCGTGGGTACCGCGATCCACTACGGACACGGGATGGTGGACGACGCGGGTTGGCGGCGTCATATCGATTACCGGTGGGAACCGGATTTGCTGCGGACTGCGTTGGCGGACTTGCCGGGCCTGCGGATCCAGCCGCGGCGCGAGCAACAACCGTACAAAATCAGCTACTATGTCGATCCCGAGGAGTCGCTTCCGATCCGTGGAATCCAGCGTCATCTGCGCAAGCGTGATCTGCATGTAAATCTGATCTACTCGCACCAGATGTTCCTGGACCTCGTTCCGATTCGGGCGTCCAAGGGCCTGGCCCTACGCTACTTGGCGTGGAAATGGGGTTTGCCCTTGGAGCGGGTGCTGGTGGCGGGCAACTCCGGAAACGACCGGGAGATGCTGCTGGGAAATACGCTTGGGGTGGTGGTGAGTAACCACAGCGCCGAACTCAATCGCCTGCGCGGGAAGCCGCGGGTTTATTTCTCCAAGGGCGCCCATGCCTGGGGCATCCTGGAGGCCATGGACTATTATGATTTTTTGGGTGAGATTCGGATTCAGGAAGAGGAGGTCGTCGAATCGTGATTGAAACCGTTGATGAACTCTTGCACGAGCGGCGGGAATCCGTCTTCATGCTGTTGCACCGCTACCTGGGGCTCGGCCGTCCATTCCTGCTGCATTCGGATCTATGGGACGAGTTCCAGCGCTTTTGCGAGTCCACGGAGGGCGCGCCGATGTGCGACAGCGCGCTCGCTCGCATCATCAGTTCCGCCCAGGAGGCGGCTCTGGAGGCGCCTTGGATCTACCTTGCGCTGCGCCCGGGAGTCGCACGCTGGATTTACCTGCGTTTCCATGTCGATTCGATGGAATACCAGGAGATCCGCGTATCCGAATTCCTGGCCTTCAAGGAGCGCTTGTTGGCGGGGCGCACCTTTACGGATCCCTGGACCCTGGAGGTCGATCTCGGACCCTTCAATCGGGAATTTCCCAAGCTCAAAGAGGCGCGTTCCATCGGTCGTGGCGTGGAGTTCCTCAACCGACGGCTTTCGAGCCAGTTGTTCCAGGAGCTGGGCAAGGGGGATCAGCGGCTGTTGGATTTCCTGCGGGTGCATCAGGTGCGGGGCCGTCAACTCATGCTCAACGGGTTGATCCGCGATGTGTCTGAGCTGCGCCGTGCCTTGCGCCGGGCGGAAGATTACCTGGCTACCGAGTCCCCGGAAGCCGATTGGGAGCGGGTCGGTCACACCCTGCACAGCTTGGGTTTCGAGCCGGGATGGGGGGCGAGCGCCGAGCGCATGCGCGACACATTGAACCTGTTGACCGACATCCTGGAGGCGCCGGAACCGGGCAATCTAGAACGCTTTCTTGGGCGGATCCCGATGATCTTCAACATCGTGATCCTGTCGCCCCACGGTTTCTTCGGACAGTCCAAAGTGCTGGGCCTGCCGGACACCGGGGGACAGGTGGTGTACATCCTGGACCAGGTCCGGGCCTTGGAGAAGGAGATGCGCCGGCGGATCGCCGAGCAGGGACTGGATACTGAGCCCCAGATCCTGGTGATTACGCGGCTGATCCCCGAGGCCCGCGGCACCACCTGCGACGAGCGGATCGAGCCGATCATCGGCACCGAGTTTGCGCGCATCCTGCGGGTCCCGTTCCGGGGTTCGGACGGCAACGTCATCCCGCATTGGATATCGCGGTTCGAAGTATGGCCCTACCTGGAGGGTTTCGCGGCGGAGTCCGAGACGGAACTGCTCGCGGAACTCGGTGGCCGCCCAGATCTCATCGTCGGTAATTATTCCGACGGGAATCTGGTGGCCACGCTGCTGGCGCAACGCCTGCACGTGACCCAGTGTAATATCGCCCACGCGCTGGAAAAGCCCAAGTACCTCTATTCGGACCTCTACTGGCAGCAGAATGAATCGCAATACCATTTCTCCTGTCAATTCACGGCGGACCTGATCGCGATGAACGCCACGGACTTCATTATCGCCAGTACCTACCAGGAAATCGCCGGGCGTGAGGATGGGCAGGGCCAGTACGAGAGCTATTCCACCTTCACCATGCCGGGACTATACCGGGTAGTGAATGGCATCGATCTGTTCGATCCGAAATTCAATATTGTCTCGCCCGGCGCGGACTCGAACATCTATTTTCCCTATACGGATCACGGCCGGCGGTTGACGGGGCTGCACACCGAGATACGCGAGCTGGTCTTCGGCGCCGCGCGGCCTGGTGCGCGCGGCGTCTTTTCCGATCCCGAGAAGCCCCTACTGTTCACCATGGCACGCCTGGACCGCATCAAAAACATCACTGGGCTGGTCGAATGGTTCAGTAACGACCCCGCACTGCGCGAACAGGTGAACCTGCTGGTGGTCGCGGGGCATGTAGACGCGGCCGAATCCAGCGATCGTGAGGAGCAGGAACAGATCGCGCGCATGCACGAACTGATGGACCACCATGGTCTGGATGGCCAGGTGCGCTGGCTCGGCATCCATCTGGACAAGAACATGTCGGGGGAGCTGTACCGGTTTGTCGCGGACCAGCACGGCGCGTTCGTGCAGCCGGCGGTATTCGAGGCCTTCGGCCTGACAGTGATCGAGGCGATGGCCTCCGGGTTGCCCACCTTCGCTACCCGGTACGGCGGTCCCCTGGAGATCATCGAGCATGGGCGTTCGGGTTTCCACATCGATCCCAATCACGGGGAGGAAGCCTGTCAGGTCCTGACGGATTTCTTCGATCGTTGCGCAAAGGAGCCGGGCCACTGGGAACGGATGTCCACGGGCGCCATCGACCGGGTCCGCAGCCGTTATACCTGGGAACTGTACGCCGAGCGGATGATGACCCTGTCGCGCATCTACGGTTTCTGGAAGTACGTGACCAATCTGGAGCGGGACGAGACCCGTCGCTATCTTGAGATGTTCTATACGCTACAGTTTCGTCCCTTGGCCCAGGCGGTGCTGACGAATACTTGAGCGCGGTAGTCTTGCGCTGCTGCGAGACAGGGTCAGGTGGCGTGGGACCGCGGGGTCACGAGGCAATACGTGACCGGTCCGGCAGCGTGGGGCGAGCGATATTCGATGAAAGGTGGTCGGGACCGGAGCGGCCTCCGGGATGTCGGCTCGAAGCCAGCGTTCCGGTCCAAGCCTGCGCATCTCGCCAGTGTTCGTCGTGCGGGCGCCGCGATACCATTGCGGGGGTACACAGACCGCAGCGCGCCGACACAGTAGCCGACTCTACGTCGAGGCGGGCGTAGAGAATAACCCCCGGTTTGGCGCGCGCAGCGGCGGCCACAGCCGAAGACCGTGTAACATGCGGATTGGCGTCGTAGTGCGGGGCCTGTGGGCACCCGGGGGCCTGTGCTTGACGACCTGCACGGGAGCCGCGATGTTCGTTGATTACTACGCCATCCGCCGCATGAATCCCTACCTGGGCGTGCTCCAGGTAGTGGACACCGGCGAGGCACGGGCTTATTCGAGTAACGGCCGACGCTGGCAGGTGCGCAACGTCGAAGGCACTGGGTGGCGGGAAGCCGCTGGCGCAGAAGACGGTGACGATGCCGGTCTTTCGGCGCACAGCGACGCCCCCGAGGATATCATGGCCGCGCTGGAACGACGTCCGCCTATCCCGTTCCGTTTCGGTGACCGCTACGAGCTGTGGCTGTTGCATCGTGAGACCTTGGCGCCTCTGGCCCTGCTCCAGAGCCGGCGCTGGCGCTACGAGGTGGAGCCGGTACGCGACCCCACTTGGCGTCCGTTCATGCTCGGCGACGCGGGTTTTCCCGCCCCCGCCATTGGATCCGTCTCCAACTCCGCGCGCCACCGGGGTCTTCTGGAACGGCAGGTAAACCTCGCTGCGCGGCCCAGGCCGGTGGCTCAATGGTTCGAACGGCACACCGACGGCAGCGGTACTGGCCTGTCCGGCTTGCGGGTGGGGGAAGAGCGGGTCGGTCGGCGGATCGCGGCCCCGGACTTCCCTGAGCTCCTGGTGGACGAACGTTGGGAGACCGAACTGCAAGGTCAGTTGGTTGCCGAATACCATCACTGGAACGCGCCCCTGCTGCTGACCCACCAGAATCTCGCGCGCGCCACGCGTGTGCGCCTGGAAGAGGCCGCTCGGCGCAGCCCCCGGCGCCTTTTGGACATTTGGCCGCTGATCCCTGAAGTGCTGGACTCCGACGCCATGCGGGTGGCGCTGGTGGCCGCCCGGCTGATGCGCGCCTAGAACGCATTTCTTATCGGCCTGCTAGCCGTGCCCGTCTCGACGTCGTATCGGCTACGCCGTTGCGCCCTGTGGTCAGTGCGGTCCGTTCTGGCAGCGCCTCGGCGCCCGCGCGACGGACACCGGCGCGGTCCGCGGCCCATCGCGCCGGGCACGCTGACCACCGGATGCTGTGGTTCGTGCCACGGGATGGCGGCGCGAGTACGCTACAGTGCGCACCGCGTCGTTTTTGACCCCCGGAACGGGCCCGCGAAACCGATTCGAACGCAGCGATTTGCCCGCTGATCGCCCGCGCGTGACCGTTCGGCATTGGGCCGCTGAAAAGCGCCGGCAGCGGTACCCCACCCATCGGACTTGACCGAGCGCCGTTGCTCTGCTAAAACACAGATACGTCGGTGGAACCATGACAACATCTGCGGGACGCGGCGCAGCCTGCCGGGGCGCCTGAATAACAAGAAATCCCAGGGACGGAATCTGAAGCTGGCATCAGCGCGCGAACAGGAGGTTTGCGGCCCACCACGTACTTAGCCCCAGAGTTTTCAGTCGAGGATGCCGGTTTTCCCGCGTGAGGTCCGGTAGTCAGTCGGACGAACGGGCGACGAGCCGGCATGTTGAGGAGCGCCTTGCCATGGATAGGCGGTGCTCGTGGCGGGTCTCTGCCAGGGGAGGTCTGGCGTGTGTTGCTGAATCTCAGGCGGACGACCTCGCCACTTTATTATGGAGGTAGATGTGCCGCACCTACTCGCGGCCGCCGGTAAGGGGTTCGGGTTTGTGCGGTTCTCGCCGGCCCCATTCAGGGCCGGACGTGTTGGACACAGGGATCGTGTAGCCCGGCCCCCCGGGGTCGTGGTGTGCACCGCCAAGGAAGGCTCTATGTGTACCGAAATCCCAATGTCCCATCCGTATGGCTGTTGCTGTTGTCTTTATTCCCTGGGGCTGCACGGCCGTGCAGCCCCAGGGAATGCCGTTCGAAGTGGAGACACTTTTACCGTTGCCGCATGAGCCACCGTATGTAGCTCGTGGCTCCCGGCGATCAACCATCCAAGCCCGCCTCGGCCATGGCCACCGCGCGGAAGATGGCACGGCGTTTGTTGAGGGTCTCTTCCCACTCCGCGCGGGGCACGGAGTCCGCGACGATTCCGCCGCCGGCCTGGATATGCAGGGTGCCGTTTTTGATCACCACGGTGCGGATGGCGATGGCGGTGTCCATGTTGCCGGACCAGGATAGATAGCCCACTGCCCCGGCATAGACGCCACGTTTCACCGGCTCCAATTCATCGATGATCTCCATGGCCCGGATCTTGGGCGCGCCGGTGACGGTGCCGGCCGGGAAGGTCGCTCGCAACACATCGATGGCGCTCAGGCCCGCGCGCAGCTGTCCAGTGACGTTGGAGACGATGTGCATGACGTGGGAGTAGCGCTCGATGGTCATCTGTTCGGTGAGTTTCACCGTTCCGATCTGCGCCACGCGCCCGACGTCGTTGCGCCCCAGGTCGATGAGCATGAGGTGTTCGGCGCGCTCCTTGGGGTCTGCCAGCAACTCCTGTTCGAGCGCCAGGTCCTCCTCCTCGGTAGCGCCCCGGGGCCGGGTTCCGGCGATGGGGCGCAGGGTGACGATGCCGTCTTCCAATCGTGCCAGGATTTCCGGGGAAGACCCCACTACGTGGAAATCGGCGAGGTCGAAGAAGAACATATAAGGGGACGGATTCAGGCTGCGCAGGGCGCGGTAGAGGTCCAGGGGCGCGGATTCATAGGGGATGGCCATGCGCTGGGATGGAACCACCTGCATGACGTCGCCCTCCACGATATAGGCTTGGATGCGGCGCACCGCGTCTTCGTAGCCTTCCTGCGTAAAGCTGGAGCGGAAGTCCGCCTCCCGCACTTCGCGTGGCGGATGCGGTACCGGGGGTTGCGGCGCGGTCTCCCGGAGCGTGCGCACCAGCTCGTCGAGACGGCGCTGAGCACGGGGGTAAGCGTCGGGTATGCCGGGATCGGCGTGTACCACCAGTTCCAGCTTGCCCCGCAGGTTGTCGAAGACCACGACTTCTTCGGATACCAGCAGGAGGATGTCCGGTGTACCCAGCGGGTCCGGATTGGGACACGACCCGAGCCGCGGCTCCACGTAACGCACGGTGTCGTAGCCGAAGTAGCCCACCAGCCCACCGGTGAAGCGCGGCAGACCGTCCACGGGCGGGACCCGGTAGCGCTGTTGGAAGGATTCGATCCAGGCCAGGGGGTCGTCGGTGCGGGCATGCTCGGCAACGACGTCGTCACGTTCCACCGTCACCTGATCGCCCTGCACCCGCAGCCGGGTATGGCATGGCAGCCCGATGATGGAATACCGCCCCCATTTCTCGCCACCCTGCACGGATTCCAGCAGATAGGAGTAGGGGCCGCGGGCGAGTTTGAGGTAGGTGCTGAGGGGCGTGTCGAGATCCGCCAGAACCTCGCGGGTGACGGGGATGCGGGTATGACCCTCAGCGGCGAATTGCCGGAATTGCGCTTCGTTCATGGTCGGCTCCAGTGCAAACGGACACGGCGGGAGTACACCTGATGACGGTAGGACTCACGCGCCGCGCCATCGCCGCGCGTGGGCGCGCTCCGCCTCGTCTGGTGCACTGGATGCCGTCATGGGGGCCGCGTTCGTTTTCACTTTGAGCCTAGTCGTTCCGTAGACAGAACTATAAAACAGATCGGTGGGTTCCACCACGCATACGCGCCGCAAATGCCGGTGTTCCCACCGGGGTAGCGGCTCAGGCCGCCCGCTCTAGCAGCCCCTTGAGGTCCCTCAGGCTGGGGACCACCGCGTCCGGGTGGGCCGCGCGGATGTCCATGCCGTGATTGTAGCCGTAGGGGACGCATACGACCTGGAACGATGCGGCACGGGCCGCACGCACGTCGTTTACCGAGTCTCCGATCAGCCAGGATTCCTCGGGGCTTACCCCAAAGAAGCGCGCGGCGTGCAGCAGCGGTTCGGGGTCGGGCTTTTTCTTGGGCAGGGTGTCGCCGCTGATGACCAGTTCGAAGTAATCCCGCAGCGCGAGGTCGCGCAGCAGCGGCTCCGTGAATTGGGCCGCCTTGTTGGTCACGCAGCCCAGCCGGTATCCGGCCGCCTTGAGGTGGTCCAGCCCTTCGCGGACCCCGGGATACAAACGGCTGCGCACGGAGGTGTTCTCGGCATAGAGGTTCAGAAAGACTGGATAGGCCTTCTGAAATAGGGCCTCGTCCGGCTCACCCTCCAGGGTGCCTACCAACGCGCGGCGCACCAGCCGTTCCACGCCGTTGCCGACCCACTGACGGACGGCTTCTTCCCCCCGGATAGCGCCGCCCAAATGTTCCATCATGCGATCCACGCACCATGCCAGGTCCGGGACGCTGTCCACCAGGGTGCCGTCCACATCGATCAGGATCATGCGCGGGCGGCGCAGGGCCATGGCGGGTTTATCGCCCGGCACGGGCCAGCTCTGCGCGCATGGCGGTAATGGTCGCCTTGTAGTCGTCGGTGCTGAAGATGGCGGAGCCGGCCACGAAGGTGTCGGCGCCCGCCTCGGCGATGGCGCGGATGTTGTCCACCTTCACGCCGCCGTCGACCTCCAGGCGGATGTCACGTCCAGACGCGTCGATGATCTTGCGTGCCGCGCGCAACTTGTCCAGCACGTAGGGGATGAATTTCTGGCCCCCGAAGCCAGGGTTCACCGACATCAGCAGCACCATGTCCACTTTATCGATGGCCCACTGCAGGTAGTCCAGGGGCGTGGCGGGGTTGAAAACCAGTCCCGCTTTGCAGCCCTCTCCCTTGATCAGCTGCAGGGTCCGGTCCACGTGCTCGCTGGCCTCGGGATGGAAGGTGATATAGCTCGCGCCGGCGGCGGCGAAGTCCGGGACGATGCGGTCCACGGGCTTGACCATCAGATGCACGTCGATCGGTGCGGTGACGCCATGCTTGCGCAGGGCTTCGCACACCAGGGGACCAATGGTCAGGTTCGGAACGTAATGGTTGTCCATTACGTCGAAGTGGACGATGTCGGCGCCCGAATCGAGGACGTGGGTGACTTCCTCGCCGAGGCGGGCGAAGTCGGCCGACAGAATGCTGGGCGCGATGAAATACTCGGACATGGTCATGGATCCTCTATGGACGTCCTGAACCCAGGCTGTCCTATGCTTTGGCGCCCATGGTGCGAAGGCGCGTGAACGGGGGAATTTACCTGATTGGCGCCGATTTTTCAGCCCTTGGGGTGGTTTGGCCTATAATGTGCCGGTACGCCACGCCCCGAACCTCCTACGGACCGCCGGGAGACGCGCTATGTACCTACGGCCCCTGGTGTTTCTGACCCTGTTTCTGGCCGCCGGGCGGGTGTTTCCGGCCACCGGGGCCGACACGGCGCGGGAGCAGCACTGGGCCCAGGAACTCCAGGCGACCTTGTTGACGGGCCATGCGGAGTCCCTGAAGACCGCTAGCGGCACCTCGTTCTTTGCTATCTATACCGTGCCCACTGGCGGCCTGCGTGTCTACGGAGGAGTGATTCTCCTGCATCGGATGGGGGCCAACCCGGACTGGGCGGATGTGGTCCGTCCGCTGCGTATCGGGCTCGCCGGGGAGGGCTGGGCCACCTTGTCGCTGCAGATGCCGGTGCTGTCCGCGGATGCCGCTCCCAAGGATTACGGGGCATTGTTTCCCGACGTGCCACCGCGCATCGAGGCCGGAATCCAATTCCTCAAGTCCAAGGGCATCAAGCCCATTATGCTGGTGGGGGACCATATGGGCGCTGCTATGGGTGCCTATTTCCTGGCCCATAACGCCAACAGCGGGATCCGGGCGTTCGTGGGCATCGGCATGCCGAGCGACCCGGATCCGAAGTCACCCCTCGATACTGCCACGGCGCTCAAGCAGATCCACATCCCGGTACTGGATCTGTACGGCAGCGGTGATTTCGACGACGTGTTGGAGGGCGTTCCGCAACGAGCGGCAGCGGCGCGGGCGGCGGGCAACCATGCCTTCGCCCAGGTGCAGATCTACGGCGCCGGCCCCGATTTTCGGGACCTCGACAGTGCGCTGCTGATTCGGGTTCAGGGGTGGTTGCGCAAGTACAGCCCAGGAACAACGGGGCGATCAGCGCCAGGAGCCTGATGAGCCGTCGGCAAGCCAACTTTTCGGTCTGTGTCCCCGCGCCATCTCGAAGGGGTGGGCCACGGTGGGGCTAGCGTATCCACGTGTAGTCAATCGTATGGACCAAGACGACGCCAAGAAAATGCCGTTGGGTTACTTGGTTTCGTCATAGTCAGTCACTGAGGAGCATCCATGGAGATCGCAATCGGGTTGCACATAGTCGCTGCTGTCATCTGGGTTGGCGGGATGTTTTTCGCCTACGTGGTCCTGCGGCCGGTGGCCGCCAGCCTCCTGGAACCGCCCCACCGCCTCCCCCTGTGGACCCAGACCTTCGCGCGTTTTTTCCCCTGGGTGTGGATCTCGGTGGCGGTGCTGCCGGTGACCGGCTACTGGATGGTGTTCCGGCTGTTCGGCGGTATGGCCCAGGTCCCGGTGTATGTGAATATCATGCAAGGAATCGGGTGGGTGATGATCCTGCTCTATCTGCATGTCTTCTTCGCGCCCTATCGGCAATTGCGCCAAGCGGTGGCCCGCCAGGATTGGCCGGAGGGCGCGCGACGGCTCGGTCAGATCCGCCGCCTGATCGGTCTGAATCTGACCCTGGGTCTGATCGTCGTGGTAGTGGCCAGCAGTGGGCGCTACTGGCACGGCTAGGCGCGATCTCAATTGACCATCGACACGCCCATGGTATGTAAGCCCAAACGCCGCTGCCCGTGGGCCCGGAGCGGGTCCCTGGAGACCGATTATCACGACCGGGAGTGGGGCGTGCCGGTGCATGATGACCGAACCCTGTTCGAATTCCTGACCCTGGAAGCGGCACAGGCAGGTTTGAGCTGGTCGACTATCCTTAAGAAGCGCGAGGGATACCGCTTGGCCTATGACGGGTTCGATCCGCAGCACGTGGCGCGCTATGGCGCCCGGAAACTTGATGCCTTGCTGGGGGACGCGGGCATCGTCCGCAACCGCCTGAAGGTGGAGGCGTCGGTCGCCAATGCCCGGTGTTTCCTTGCGGTACAGGAGGACTTCGGCAGCTTTGCGGCCTATCTCTGGCGTTATACCGACGGGACGGCGGTTATCAACCGATGGCGTTCCCAGCACCAAGTGCCGGCCTGCACGGAGCTGTCCGAGACCTTGAGCAAGGACCTGCGCAAACGGGGATTTCGATTCGTGGGCGGCACGATCTGTTATGCCTTCATGCAGGCGGTCGGGATGGTCAACGACCACCTGATTGCCTGCTTTCGCCACCGGGAGCTGGCGCGTTACTGATGCACCCTCCATTAGGGCAACCTTCCGGTCCGTGCACCCCCCATTTTTCATAGGCGCGGGCAAGAGTCGGCTAGTGTGATCGACCGTATCGGCCAAGGCAAAACCAAGGGAGTGCGGTCTGTTTCCTTTGTCTCAATTGCAGCAAGGCGGGCCGCCGCGGGGTGCGGACCGGCACCGGACGTCTTTTCTAAGGGGGGCGAATAACGGGCCCAAACATCAGGACGACTGCATCGACAGATGCGAGAGAGGTATAAATGTTAAAAGATTTTAAAGAGTTTGCAATGCGCGGCAACGTGGTGGACATGGCGGTCGGTATCGTCGTGGGTGCCGCGTTCGGCACGATCGTCAAATCGCTGGTCACCGATGTCATCATGCCTCCCATCGGCCTGCTGTTGGGCAATGTGGACTTCTCCGACCTGTTTGTGGTGCTCAAGGAGGGTGCGAACCCGGGACCTTATGCGTCGTTGGCGCTCGCGCAGAAGGCGGGTGCGGTTACCATCAACTACGGTGCTTTTGTCAACACGATCGTCAGCTTCCTGATCGTGGCGTTCGCGATCTTCCTCGTCGTTCGCGGGCTGAACCGGCTGAAGCGCGCGGAGGCGGTGGCGCCGGCGGTACCGACGACCAAGGAGTGCCGGTACTGTATCTCTACGATAGCGCTGAACGCGACCCGCTGTCCGCACTGCACCTCTGAGGTGTAACTTGCCGGTCTGTGCTGGGGTTGCCGTGTGGTAGTTGCAGGCGGTGTTCCGTGACGGGGGAGGCGAGATGCTGGAATGCGCGGACGTTATATCAAAGCTTCTGGTCGCCAAGAAGATCAAGGCATGAGCTTTGCGAGACTGGGGAAGTTCCTTCCGTATAAGCGCTGGTAGCTCGGGATCGCAGTGAACCGGGCCGTGAGGGAGTGAAGCCGATGCCCGAAGATGGATCTTTTACCGTGGAGGTGGAGCAGCTGCGGGACTACGAATTTCGAGTAAAGTTCGACTGGCCGGAAGTGGCGGAGCTCACGCTGGACGAGCCCCCGCCGCTGGGCGCGCGCCAGGGGCCAAACGCATCCCGTTTGTTGGCCGCTGCGGTGGCGAATTGCTTGAGTGCGAGTCTGCTCTTCTGCCTCGAGAAAAGCCGCCTTGCACCGGGTGGCATCAAGAGCGTGGTGCGTGGAACTCTGGTTCGCAACGCGGACAAGCACCTGCGCATCGGCGGCCTCAATGTGGTCATCGATCTGGTGGGCATGGGCGAGGCTGGGACCCGGCTGGGCCGCTGCGTGGACTTGTTCGAGGAGTTCTGCGTGGTGACCGCCAGCGTCCGGCAGGGGATTCCGGTTGACGTCACCGTGCGCGCCGACGGGGATGTGGTCCACCGGGACCCGGGCGGAACGGGGCGGTAGCGATGCGGGCCGTCAGCCCACCGATGGTCCTCGCACCAACCGCCGCAGGCGCTACGATCCCGGCTCCTTAGCCCGTATGGTTCGCGCACTGTACAGCATGGTTTGATGCCGCTGTAGCCCCGTGCCTTGCCTCATCTTCCGTGTGATGCTCATGAACAGCGGACGGCAGGTATTCCGTGGCGGTTTCGCCGCGCTGCTGTATGTTGGATTGATCTGGCTGGCGTTAGCCTATGTTCCAAACCTGAAACTCTGGGGACGGGCTCCGGGTGCCGCGTACGCGCCGCTTAACGTGGAGGACGTGTACTGCGCCCAACCCCGCCTGCTTGACCGCGAGCTCAATGCGCTGAGACCCCAACGCCCGGGCGTTGTCGACCTGTATTTGTCGGGGTCGGCAGCTACGCTGCCCAGGACGTGTTCATGAAGGAGGTTCGTTACGCACGCAAGCCGATGGACCGGCGTTTCGATACCCGAGGCCGCGCGGTGGTGATCATCAACAATCGGGATACAGTTGGGAATATTCCTCTGGTGTCTGCCACCAACCTCAAGCGGATTTTGCTGCGTATCGGAACGGTCATGGATCCGAAGGAGGACATCCTGTTTCTCTATATCACCACCCACGGTGAGCCGGGACGGCTGTCCATGTGGTTTCCCTGGCTGCAGCTCAACGACCTGAATGCCGGGGACCGGCACCGGATGTTGGTGGCAGCGGGGATCAAATGGAAGGTTCTGGTGATCTCCGCGGGCTATTCAGGGAGCTTCATCGATGCCCTCAAAGATGACGATACCCTCATCCTGACCGCGGCGGCTGCCAACCGGACTTCCTTTGACTGCTCCAATGAAAACGACTTTACCTATTGCGGAGAGGCGTTTTTGCGCGATCAGCTGGCCCACCGGTACTCCTTGACCGATGCGTTCCTGGCCGCGCGCCTCCAGGCTACGCCACGCCGTTACCCGTCGAACGGCGGGCGCCGGTCCGCGCCCCGGTTTGCCCGCCCATCCCGCCGAACTTATAATGTGCTCCCGATTCCTGCTGGCACCGCTCTGGCGGCCATTCCATGAGCCACACTAATCACCCGAAGGACTTTGTTGCGCTGCGCATCGCCGTGCTCACGGTGTCCGATTCCCGTACCGAGGACACGGACACTTCAGGACGCACCCTGGTGGAGCGGTTGAGCGCGGCGGGTCACGCGCTGGCCGAGAAGGTCATCCTGCCCGATGACCGCTACCGGATCCGGGCGCTGGTGGCGGGCTGGATCGCGGAGCCCGAAGTGCAGGTGGTCCTGATCACCGGCGGGACGGGAATGACCGGGCGCGACATCACTCCGGAGGCGGTGCGCCCCCTGTTCGATAAGGAGGTGGAGGGTTTCGGGGAACTGTTCCGCTCGCTCTCCTATGAAGAGATCGGTACCTCTACCCTCCAGTCCCGGGCCGTGGCGGGGATCGCCAACGGCACGGTGATTTTCTGCATGCCCGGTTCCACGGGTGCGTGTCGCACCGCATGGGACCGCGTCATCCGCGACCAATTGGACCACCGGCACGCGCCTTGCAACTTCGTGGAGTTGTTGCCGCGGCTGACCGAGCGCTGACTGGCGCACCTGAGGGAGCCATGGGACCCGAACCGATCCACAACGACGGCTGCCCGCCCCCGGAGGGCGGGTTGCAAACCGTTGCGGCGGCGTTGGCGCTGTTGCTGGCCGATGCCCGGCCGGTCGCGGAGTCGGAATGCGTGGAACTGGAGGGGGCCCTGGGCCGGGTACTGTCCGAGTCTCAGGTGGCGGCGGTAGATGTGCCGCCCTGGGACAACAGTGCCATGGACGGTTACGCGGTGCGCAGCGCTGATCTGCAACCGGGTGGCGAGACCCGGCTTGCCGTGAGCCAGCGGATTCCGGCGGGCCGCGCCGCCGCGGCGCTGGCGCCGGGCACCGCGGCACGCATCTTCACCGGGGCGCCGGTCCCGGACGGGGCGGATGCGGTGGTGATTCAAGAGATCTGTGTTCCGGGTGATGGAACCGTAACGGTACGCGGCAACGCGGCTCCCGGCGCCAACATCCGCCGCGCCGGCGAGGATATCCGCGCTGGCAGCGAGATCTTGGTGGCGGGTACCCAGCTGGGTCCCCAGCACCTGGGACTCGCCGCTTCGGTGGGCTTGGCGCGGTTGCCGGTGTACCGGAGGTTGCGGGTGGCGATCTTCTCCACCGGAGATGAGCTGGTGCGTCCCGGCGTGCCCTTGGGTCCGGGGCAGATCTACAACTCCAACCATTACACCCTGACCGGATTGCTGCGGGGTCTGGGCTGTGAAACGGCGGATCTGGGGGTGGTGCCGGACCGTCTCGATGCCACCTGCGTGGCACTCGAGCGGGCGGCCGCCCACGCCGACCTGATCCTAACCTCCGGCGGGGTGTCCGTGGGGGAGGAGGATCACCTGAAACCCGCGGTGGAGCGCCTAGGTCGGCTGGAGCTGTGGCGCATCGCGGTACGTCCCGGTAAACCCCTCGCCTTCGGACAGGTCGGCGGGACGCCGATCATCGGCATGCCGGGCAACCCGGTATCCTTGTTCGTGACCTTCTGCCTGTTCGCCCGCCCCTTCATCCTGCGTGCCCAGGGCCGCACCGATGCCGGGTTGATACCCATTCCCGCCCCCGCTGATTTCGACTGGCCCTGCCCGGACCGACGCCGCGAGTATGCCCGCGCACGCCTGGTGCGGGACGCCGCAGGCGGGGTCCGGGTCCAACTCCATCCCAGCCGTTCGTCCGGCGTATTGAGCTCCGTGACCTGGGCCAACGGCCTGGCGGTCATCCCGGAGGGCCGCGCGCTGAAGCGTGGGGATCCGGTGGATTTTCTCGCGTTCCCGGAACTGCTGTCATGAACCCCTTTTCCCATCTGGATGACGCAGGTCGTGCGCGCATGGTAGACGTGTCAGGCAAGGCGACCACGGTGCGTGAGGCGACTGCGGCCTGTACCGTCACGATGGGGGCGGAGACCCTGCGGGCCATCATTGAGGGCACCCACCGCAAGGGCGATGTGCTGGCGGTGGCGCGGGTGGCGGGGATCCAGGCCGCGAAGCGGACCCCGGAGCTGATTCCGCTCTGCCATCCCCTGTTGTTATCCTCGGTGCAGGTCGATCTCGAGCCGGAACCGGCGGCGGGCCGGGTGCAGGTGCGGGCCACCTGCCGGGTGGAGGCTCAGACCGGGGTGGAGATGGAGGCCCTCACCGCGGCGGCGGTCGCGGCGTTGACCGTCTACGACATGTGCAAGGGAATGGACCGGGGCATGGTGATCGGGGATTTGCGGCTGCTGGAGAAAAAGGGCGGCCGCAGCGGTCACTGGCGCGCGGACCCGGCGCTGGGCGGCGCGGGCTCGTGATCACCGTGCGCTATTTCGCGTGGGTGCGGGAACAAGTCGGCACCGGGTCCGAAGCCGTCGAACTGCCCCAGGGCGTGCGGGACGTCGCGGCCCTCACGGCGCACCTGCGTACCCGGGGGGAGACATGGCAAACGGCCCTGGGAGGGAACCACTCGGTGCGGGTGGCGGTCAATCAGAGCGTGGCCGCCGCTCACAGTCCGGTGGCGGACGGGGACGAGGTGGCCTATTTCCCGCCGGTCACCGGAGGTTGAGATGACGGTACGGGTGCAATCCGACCCCTTTGATCCCGCTGCAGTGCTGGCTGATGTGGCGGGCGGGGACCCGGGGGCCGGCGCCGTGGTGAGCTTTATCGGGCGGGTAAGGGATTCCGGCCCCGGTGGCCCGGTCTCCCGCATGACCCTGGAGCACTATCCCGGCATGACTGAGCAGGCCCTGGCCGACATCGAGGCGCAGGCGCGTGCCCGCTGGGAATTACGGGATGTGCAGGTGATACACCGGGTGGGGCTCATGACCCCCGGCGAGCCCATCGTCCTGGTGGCGGTGGCGAGCATGCACCGCGGCGCGGCGTTTTCGGCGTGCGAGTTTATCGTCGACCTGCTCAAGACCCAGGCGCCGTTCTGGAAGCAGGAGCAAACGCCGGAAGGCACGCGCTGGGTGGAGGCACGGCTATGCGACACCGAGACGGCACGACGGTGGGAAGATGGGGAACCGTAGGCCTTGAAGGCCCGGCCGGCGTAACCGGCCCGTCGCGTGAGCCCTACGGGGCGCGCCAAACCGGCCACGCCTTACACTCAGCTGATCACGGATCAATGGAAGTCTACTTATGAATGCAATCAACGACACCATGGCAGATACCGCGTCACGCAGCGCCGCCACGACCGACGCGCGCCGGCCCATCGCCCTATGGCTGCTGATCTGCTGCGCCATGATCTACGGCATGGTGATCCTCGGCGGTCTCACACGGCTGACCGGCTCCGGACTGTCCATGGTGCGGTGGAACCCCATCTTCGGAATTGTCCCGCCGCTCAGTCAGTCCGCTTGGCAGAAGGCCTTTACCCAATACCAGAAGTCTCCTGAGTACCGGGAGGTGAATTTCCAAATGGATTTGGCGGGCTTCAAGCGGATCTATTACGTGGAGTATGCCCACCGGGTCCTGGGGCGGACCATCGGCTTGGTATTCCTGGTGCCGTTCCTGTATTTCTGGGTACGGCGCAAGATTCCGCGAGGGTTGTCTCCACGCCTCGTCACCATGTTCATACTCGGCGGACTTCAGGGCCTACTGGGCTGGTACATGGTCAAGAGCGGCCTGGTCAACGTCCCGCACGTGAGCCAATATCGGCTCACTGCCCACCTCGGGTTGGCGTTGATCATCTATGTCTTCATTCTATGGACCGCATTGGATTTGTTGTTGACATCGTCACAGGCCATGCCGGCCCGGGGTTTGCGCGGCCTGCGGCGGTTCGCGACGGCGGTGGCGTGTCTGGTGTTCGTGACCATGCTGGCGGGCGGGTTCGTCGCCGGCCTGAAGGCGGGCTTCGCCTACAACACCTTTCCGTTGATGGATGGGCGTTGGGTGCCCCTCAACATGTTCCTGCTGCAGCCGTTCTGGCGAAATTTCTTCGAGAACATCGCTACCGTGCAGTTCGATCACCGGGTGCTGGCGATCCTAACCTTCCTGTCGGTGTGCAGCCTGTGGCTGGTGGCGCGGCGCTATACGCTTGCGCGCCGCGCGCGGATTGGGTTGAACCTATGGGTGGCGATGGTATTCGTTCAAGTTGGACTTGGTATCTCCACCCTGCTGTTGTACGTCCCGACGCCGCTGGCTTCTGCCCATCAGGCCGGCGCCGTGGCGCTGCTCACGCTCGCGGTGTTCACGGTTCACGAACTGCGCAGCGGAGGAGCTGCAGGCGGCGCCGTCTGAAGAGGGGTGTCGCGCCCGCCGCAGGTCTGCGGGTGATCCGCCAGTGACGCAGTTCACCGGTTCGAGCCTGGGTAGGCGCAGCGCCGACGCAACGTAGGTGTAACGCCGGTGGCACCTGTCCCGCTGCCAATTCGTGCGATCCGCGTCCATGCGATACCGGTGCGCCTCTTGTTCCGGCGTCGTTGGACGGATCCGCTTCAGCTTTCGTCGATCTGGCCGCTAGGCGTTTTTGTGGCTGGACTTCACTTTCGGTAGAATCGTGAAACCAATTGATCTCCAGTGACAATTCGGCGGGCGATGGCGCTGCGCAGCGCGGTTCGGATGAACTGGGGCGGCTAGAACCTACCTCAAAATCGCGGATCGGGTGTTCAGGCAAGACGCGGGCGCTGCTAGGAGTGCAGGGTACACGCGGCAAATGAGCACCGCAGCCGAGTCCACAACGCCGCATGGGCGGCCGAGATGCATTTTGAGGTAGATTTTAGGCACGCCGGGTTGACGCAGGGACCGGATAGCACAAGGAGCCGATTACCATGTCAGATGCGAAGGGATCGCCGCCGGAGCTGATCGATTTGGGCATCAACTGGCCGGAGATCAACGTCCGGGAATGGCGCAATGAGGCGGGCGACTCCGACAACCATGTTCGTGAACGGTTCCGGCTCGTCGATAGCGAACATCCGCTGATCCAGGAACTGATGCGACTATACCGCGGCCGGTTGCCCACGGTACAACCCGGCGTCTCCGGCAATGGCGGTTAATCCGCGGGAGCTGATATCGAAGGCGGGTGACCTGGCTTCGTTGCCGGAAGTGGTCGCCCGGGTATGCAGCTTGATCGGGGATCCGCGCACATCGGCTTCGGATATCGGCCAAGTGATCGCGCAGGATCCGGCGATGACCACGCGGCTGCTGCGCGTCGTCAACAGCCCCTTTTACGGGTTCCCGTCCCGTATCGACACGGTGTCCCGCGCGGTGACGGTCGTCGGTACTGGGGAGCTGTTGAGCCTGGTGCTTGCGGCTTCGGTGGTCCGCCAGTTTCGTGACATCCCTCCCGAGCTCATCGACATGCAGGCATTCTGGCGCCACAGCGTCTATTGCGCAGTAGTGGCCCGGGTGCTTGCTGCGCGGCGCCGCGAGACGGATATCGAGCGGTATTTCGTCGCCGGCCTGATCCATGACGTCGGCAGCCTCATACTGTATAAGACCGTGCCCAGATTGGCCGCGGAGGCCTTGGTGCGGGCGCGCGACACCGGGGAGGATTTACCGTCGGCGGAGCGGACGGTCATGGGGTGCGATCACGCCGATGTGGGTGCCGAACTAATGAATGTCTGGCGGATGCCGCCCGCGTTGACGGAAGTAGTCGCCTACCATCACGCGCCGGAGCGGGCGGTGGAATACCCTCGGGAGGTAGCGACCGTCCACTTGGCGGATATCATCGCCGGCGCGCTGGGGGCGACGGGCAATGGCAGCGAGCACGTCCCGGCCATGGTTCCTGACGCGTGGGCCGCGGCGGGATTCCCGGTGGCGGAGCTGGATTCGGTCCTTTCCCATGCGGACGATCAGTTCAACGTTGCATTGGAATTGATCATGCCCGAGGCGCTGGTGGTCGCTTAAACGCGGTTACCGCGATCCGCGTGACACGGTATCGGACCATCGGTTGCACCGCGGCATGGCGTCCCGATCGCCGCGCGGCCCAGTCAGCTTTTCAGCTTCAGGAGCAATGCCTCGATGTGGTGCTCCTTGAGCACCTCCCGTGTCTCGTTCAGTTTCTTCAGGTTACGGAATGGACCGAGCCGTACCCGATGCCAGGTCTCGGTTCCGCTCACCGTCACGCTCTGGATGTCCGCTTCCAACCCCAGTAGGGCGAGTTGTGCCTTGAGGCGGTCCGCTTGCTGGTATTTCCGGAACGATCCTGCTTGCAGGATATACGTGCCCGGTGCCGCCACCTGGGTGACGCCGTGCTCGACCTTTCCGGAGATGTCCTGATCCGGCACCATCACCTCCATCTCCGGCAGAATGGTGTAGAAGTCGAACTTGGGCTCTTTGGCGGAGGTGGCCTCCTTATTGAGTGCCGGCTTCTTCGCCTCCGGTTTGGGCGTCTGCGCGGCGGAACGCGTCGTCGCGACGGAACGGGTGGTTCGGACCGCCGTGGCCGGCTGGTATTGACGCAGAAATACCAGCAACGCCACGAACAATCCCAGCGCGAGACCTGCGACCAGCCATACCCATCCCGGGGCGGGTTGGGGCTGCTTGCGGTTGGCGGAATGCTTGTAGTCCCGTGGCATGGTGCTACATGGTTTCCGGCGCCGATACCCCAAGCAGGCCGAGACCGTTGCGGATCACCTGACGCACGGCGGCGATCAGATTGAGGCGCGCATCGCGCAGCCCTGGGTCATCGACCAGAAATGGGTGGGCATTATAGTAGGTATGAAAGTCGTTGGACAGTTCGCGCAGGTAGTGGGCAAGTTGGTGCGGCTCAGTACCGACCGCCGCCGCCTCGATTACCTCCGGGTACCGCGACACGGTATACAGGACGGCCTGCTCGTGGGGTTCCGTTAGCCGGTGCAGATTGGCATTGCCCCGTACTTGATCCCGATCCAGCCCCTTTTCCTCCCGTTGTTTCATGACGCTGCACACTCGTGCATGAGCGTACTGGATATAAAACACCGGGTTGTCCGCGGACTCGGACTTGGCCAGATCCAGGTCGAAGTCCAGATGTTGCTCGCATTTGCGCATCACATAGAAAAAGCGCGCGGCGTCGTTGCCCACTTCGTGGCGCAGCTCCCGCAGCGTGATGAACTCGCCGGAGCGGGTGGACATCTGGACCTTCTCTCCGCCGCGGTACAGGATTGCAAACTGCACCAGCAGCACGTCGAGGTGCGTTGGGTCTTCGCCCATGGCCGTGAGCGCCGCCTTCACCCGGGGTATGTACCCGTGGTGATCCGCGCCCCATACGTCGATGACCCGTTCGAAGCCGCGCTCGCGCTTGTTCATGTGATAGGCGACGTCGGATGCGAAATAGGTGGTCTGGCCGTTCTCGCGCACCAGTACCCGGTCCTTGGTGTCGCCGAGCCCGCTGGAGCGGAACCATAGGGCACCGTCCTGCTCGTAGGTATGCCCCGCGCTGCGCAGCCGCTCGATGGCGCGTTGCACGGCCCCACTGTCCATCAATGAGCGTTCCGAGAACCACTCCTGGTAGACGACCCCGAACTCTTCCAGGTCGCGGCGGATGTCGCCGAGGATGGCGTCTAGTCCGGCATCAAAAACCGTTCGGTAGGGGCGCGGACCAAGCAGATCGCGGGCGCGGGCGATAAGGGCGTCGACGTGCTCCTCCTTGTCGCCACCGGCAGGTTCGTCGGGCGGCAGGCCCGCAAACACCCGTTGCACCGGCGCATGGAAGGCGGTGCCATGGGTGCGATGTACGTTCGCCGCCACGTCCCAGACATAGTCACCCTTGTAGCCGTTGACCGGGAAGCGGATGGTTTCGCCGCACAGCTCCAGGTAGCGCAGCCACACGCTGGCTGCCAAGATGTCCATCTGCCGTCCGGCGTCGTTGACGTAATACTCCCGATGCACCCGGTAGCCCACGCTCTCCAGAAGATCCGCCACCGCCGCGCCGTAGGCGGCCCCGCGTCCGTGGCCGACGTGCAAGGGGCCGGTGGGGTTGGCGGAGACGAACTCCACCTGCACGGCGCGTCCGCCGCCGATGTCGCTGCGCCCGTAGTCCGCGCCCGCCTCCAGGATTTCGCCCACCGTGGTCTGAAAGGCCGCCGGGCTCAGATGGAAGTTGATGAACCCGGGTCCCGCGATCTCGACGTGCTCCACGCAATCGCTGGCAGGCAGCGCCTGCACGATGCGTTGCGCGAGATCACGCGGTTTCATGCCGATGGACTTGGCGAGGATCAGCGCGGAGTTGCTGGCGAAGTCGCCATGGGATCGGTCCCGAGTGCGTTCGATGTGGGCCGCTCCGTGGGTAGTCGCGGACAACAGCCCGTCACGCCGCAGCGCGCTCAGCGCCTCTCCCAATAATTGCTGCAACACACGCTTCAAGCGCGCTCTCTCACGGGTGGGTCCTTGGGTGCCAGCCGCTCGGCATGCGGTGGGGGTGTGATGTCGCAGTCCGGATCGATGTGCGCATGTGTTGATGTGGTCCGCAGTACCTGTTTGCCGATTCCGCCGTGCCGGGCATGCGCCGCGGACCGCTAGGCAGCCACTAGGGTGTAGCGCTGGGGGTGTGCCACCGGATGCCGGTTGCGCAGATGGCGCGTCGGGCGTGTCGCGGGCGCGGTTGAAGGCGCCTATTATCCGGGCTGCGCGGCGTGTTGCAAGGGAGCCCGCGCCTATTCGCGGCGGGCCCCGCGTTCCGTTGCCGGCGGTGGGTCCGTTTTCGCAGGGGAGGGTTGCGCGTGGGATCACCGGACCCGAAACTCCGCGAGCGTAGTGTTTCACACTTGGTGCCCGGGTGGCTCCGATGCAGGCCGCGGCACCGATCCGCCGCTACAAGGTGTCGACCGGGTCCACATCCACGGACCACCGGACCCGGCGCCCGGATTTCAGGGTCTCCAGCGCCGGTACCCAGACCCGCAGCAAGCGTTGCAGGGGGCCACGTTGTTCCGCCTGGAGCAGGAGCTGAGCGCGGTAGCGCCCGGCACGCCGTTCCATGGGGGCGGCGACCGGGCCCAGTAGGCGCGTGGCACCGGCGCCACTACGCTCGGCCTCTGCGCGGGCGTCTTCAAGGAATGCCAGGGGTGCCTGCGCGGTTGGGGCCTCGGCCCGCACCAGGACCATATGGGTGTAGGGGGGCAGGCCGGCGGCGTGGCGTTCCTCCAGCGCGCGCCCTGCGAAGCTGGCATAACCCTCCTGAAGCAGGGCTATCAGCAGCGGGTGATCGGGATGGTGGGTCTGGACCAGCACTTGGCCGGGTTTTTCCGCGCGCCCGGCCCGGCCCGCCACCTGCACGATGAGTTGCGCCATGCGTTCGCTGGCACGAAAGTCCGTGCCGTACAGCCCCTGATCCGCGTCCAGAACCGCGACCAGGGTGACGTCGGGAAGGTGATGGCCCTTGGCCAGCATCTGGGTGCCGATCAGGATCCGGCTGTGCCCGGAGCGCGCCTGGGCCAACAGGGACTCCAGAGTACCCTTGCGGCGGGTGCTGTCGCGGTCGATGCGTGCGATCGCCACCCCCGGGAAATGGCGCAGAAGGACCTGTTCTACGCGCTCCGTGCCCTGGCCCAGGGGCCGGAGATCTACGCCGCCGCAGTCCGGGCACTGCCGGTCCACGGGCCGTTCGGCGCCGCACTGGTGACAGCGCAGGCGCGGCTGGCCCAGGTGCAGCGTGAGGCGGGCGTCGCAGCGGGCGCACCCCGCGACCCAACCGCACTCGTGGCAAAGCAGTGTTGGGGAGTAGCCACGCCGGTTGAGGAACAGCAGTGCCTGGCCCCCGGCCTCCAGATGCTGACCGATGCCCTGGAGCAGCGCCTCGGACAGTCCTTCCTCCATGGGCCGGCGGCGCAGATCCAATATCACGGCCTGGGGGTGTACCGCGTTGCCCGCGCGTTCCGGGAGTACCAGATGCTGGTAACGGCCCTGGCGGGCATTGTGGAGAGATTCCAACGACGGCGTGGCGGACCCCAATACCACCGGGATGCGGTGGCGCTGGGCACGCAGTACGGCCAGATCGCGGCTGTGGTAGCGGAAGCCCTCCTGCTGTTTCAGGGAGGGGTCGTGCTCCTCGTCCACGATCACGATACCGGGCGCGTGCAGGGGCACGAATACCGCGGAGCGCGTACCGATGACCACCGGTGCCGCGCCACTGCGCGCCATGAGCCAGGCGGAGAGCCGTTCCGAGTCGGAAAGCCCGGAGTGCAGCACGGCCACCGGCACCGGAAACCGGCGCTGGAAGCGGGATACCAGTTGGGGCGTGAGACCAATTTCCGGGACCAATACCAGGGCTTGACGTCCCGCCTTCAGCACCCCATCGATCACGCGCAGATATACTTCGGTCTTGCCGCTGCCGGTGACCCCGTCCAGCAGGAAGCCCTGGAAGGCGCCGAGCGCGGCGCGGATTCCGTCGACCGCGGCACGTTGCGCCTCCCCCAGCGCGGGGGGGGCGCAGTCGCCGGTGCCAGGCGCCGACGTGTCGGGCTGCGCGGCGGACGGGGCCATTTCCTGGGCGGCAACCCAACCCCGGGTCGCCAGGGTGCGGAGGGCCCCGCGCCAATCGCCCTCGAGGGCCGCCAGTTCGTGATCCGAAATCCCGTCTGGGTATCCCGCTAGGTGTTCGAGGAGCTGTGCCTGCCGTGGGGCGCGCGGTAAGCGGCGCGGGTCTATGGCAAGACCTTCCGTCGTAAGGTGCCAGCGCCGTAGCCCGGACTGCCGGGCCGCTTGCCCACGCCGCAGAGCCGCGGGCAGGGCGGCGGCGAAGACCTCGCCCGGGGGATGATGGTAGTAGTCCGCGGCCCAGAGCAGCAGTGCCATGAGCGGGCCGTCGAACAGTGGCTCCTGGTCCAGGATCTCCAGTACCGGGCGCAGGCGGGCGTGGGCCACGCGGCTTGGGACCGCGCATTCCACCACCACCCCTACGGTGCGGGCGCGGCCGAAGGGCACCCGGACTCGGAGGCCCGGCACCAAATGTTGCGGGTCCGAGTGGGGGGGCGGGAGGTAGTCAAAGGTGCGGTGCAGGGGCGAGGGGACCGCGACGTGCAGGACCAGCTGAATCGACATGGTGCATTACTGTACACCAGCGAAGACGAGACCGTGGGGTGGTGGGCGCGTTGATACATTATCCACAGATCTTGTGGATATCTATGTGGATGAAATGAACCCAACTGCGGTAATTCGCGGGTTTCCACGGTTCTGTCGGCGCTGGGCAATTTATACCCAAAATAAATTTTATTAATTATATTCATTAAGTTACGTAAACTCTGTAGAGGATATCCCGTATTTGACGCAGTTGAGACTACAAGGCCCGTGTTCCAGTGATGCCTGTGTATAAAACGCGTCGGCGGACTTGACTTCCGCTAGAGGTTTCCCTAGGGGGTGGGTGCCGGTCAACCCGTTTGACGGCGGCGCGTTAGTGTCCAATAGGCCTGCCCTTTAACCGGAGAACCCCAATTTCGCCGCTGGGTTCGGGGCCTCTGATGGTGGTGTCCAGGCAGGTACACTAGTCTGGATTTCCTGCCGGTGTTGGCCGCGTGGGTGCCGAGGCCGTCGGCGCGTGCGGAACAAAAGGTGACGACGGCAGCCGTCAGTAGGTCGAGGTGGACGCTGGGGTACCGTCCCGTCCTGGCGTGGGCCGCGGCAGCCCCGCAGGCGAACGGTGAGAATCCGGGCTGCCCTGAAAATCGGTACGTAGCGGGGAAGGTGGGGCAGCACGGACGGTTGCGCGATCGCTCGATGGACATCGTGGGCCGGTCCCGCGCGGATGATCGGCAAGACGGGCCGATCCGACCGCCACTAACGGGTTTACTCCGGTAAGCGCGTGGGATCTGCGGCCTGGGTCGAGTGTGCCAGGGATCGGACCGTGTTGACCGGCAGGGGCCAATGGGTGGGGAGGAGGGGCGCTGGAAAGTGATCAGGCGATGGATCGGTTCCTGGCGGGGATCGAACGCCGTGCGCTGCGCATGGCGGAGTTCGCCACCGGGAGTCGTGATGCATCACTGGATTTGGTGCAGGATGCGATGATGCGTCTGGTCCAACGCTACGCCACCCGGCCGTCGGAGCAGTGGCCCCCACTCTTTCACCGGATCCTTCAGAACGGGATCCGGGACTGGTACCGGCGCGAGGGGCTGCGGCGGCGGCTGCGTCTTTGGATCGGTGGGCAATGGGACCCGCATCAGGAAGACGCCGGTGCCGATCCGATGGATACCCTGCCCGACCATCAGGCGGTGGACCCGCTGGACGGGCTCGCTGACGGTCAGGCGATGGAGGCGCTGGAGCGGGCGTTGCGCGCCCTGCCCCGGCGCCAGCAGCAGACGTTTCTGTTGCGGGCGTGGGAGGGGCTGGGGGTGGCGGATACCGCGCGTGTCATGGGTTGTTCGGAGGGGAGCGTGAAGACCCACTATTCCCGAGCGGTCCACGCATTGCGCAAGCAACTGGAGGCGCACTGGCCATGAACAGAGATCAAGAGGATGTATTTCTGGAGCGGGTCCGGTCCTCGCTGGACGCCGGGGTTCGCGACCTGGACGGCCCTACGCTGGAGCGCCTGCAGGGCGCGCGTCGGCATGCGCTGGCGAGCGCGCGGCCGTGCCGCCGGCGATCCATTTCATTGTGGGTGCCGGCGGCGGCGGTCGCAGGGGTCGTGGCGCTCGCGTTACTGTTGGTGGTGGGCCGGCCTTCCGCGCCGGCCAGCAGTACGGTGGCGGCGCAGCTGGACGCGGTGGATGTACTTGCGAGCGGGGATAGTCTGGATCTTTACCAGGACCTGGATTTCTATACGTGGTTGGCCCGTGACGCGGACCAGGGTTGAACGATGGCTCCCGCTCCTCGGGTCGCTGCTGGCGCCGTACGCGGCGGCGGCGCAACTTCCCGATGCCCGGCGCCCGCCCCCGATCGCGGCGCCTGCGCCGGCGCCGGATGAGCGCCTGTTGGAGTTCCTGGGTTCGTTCGAGACTGCGGATGGACGGTGGATCGATCCCGGCGCCCTGGATCGGGAGGACCGCCGGCCGCGGCCTGAATCTCGCGTTCCGGGCAGGCCGCCGACGACGGTGGATCCCAAGGCAACGGAGGCGCCCGACGATGGGTCACATTAGGCGATGGTTGTGGGCGGCGTGTATGCTGGCGCTGGCGCTCTCTCCGGGCTTGGCCGCGGCGCAGCCGAGGGTGTCGTGGGATCAGCTCACGCCCCGCGAACAGGCCGTCTTGAAACCTTTTGCCGGGCGCTGGGAGCGACTCCCGCCCCAACGCCAAGCACGGCTGCAGCGCGGCGCGGCGCGCTGGGCCCAACTCACCCCCCAGCAGCGTCAACAGGCGCGAGCGCGGTTCAAGCACTGGAGATCGCTGAGCCCGGAGGAGCGTGCGCGCATCCGCCACCGCTACGAAGCCTTCCGCAGACTCCCGCCGGCCGAACAGGAACGGATCCGACGCCGTTACCAATGGTTCCAGAATCTGCCCCCAGAGCGCCGACGGGAGTTACGCCAGCGTTGGCGAGGGCTTACACCGGAGCAGCGGCGCGGCGCGTTCCCGCACGGCCGCAAGGTCGAATAGGCGAGGACCATAAGGGACGCGCCGGACGCCGTTCCGCGTTTCCCCGGGGCGATGTGACGGTGTCCGGGTTCGGCGAGTAACGCCCGGCGTGCCCGCCCGGCAGGGGTGGGTCCACGCCGGGCGGGCACTACCGTCGTGGTGGAAAACCGGCCTAGTGGCTGGATCTATTTCGGTCCCATCAGACCCGCTGGGTCACTCAAGAGATCGAATTCCGTACCCGCTCACTCACACGCGCGTGTGTGGCGCAGATGAGACCCGGACCGGCTCCCGGCCATCAGAGCCGCTTCACGGCCTGAATCAGTTTGCCCACCATTTCCTGGGCATCGCCGTACAGCATTCGGGCATTGTCCTTTCCGAACAGGGCATTCTCGATCCCGGAGAAACCCTTACCCTGACCGCGTTTGACCACCAGCACGTTCTTGGCCTGATCCACGTTCAGGATCGGCATGCCGTAGATGGGGCTCTCGGGGTTGGTGCGCGCCACCGGGTTGACCACGTCGTTGGCACCGATCACCAGCGCTACGTCCACAGTAGGGAACTCGGGGTTGATCTCGTCCAGATCGTAGATCTTGTCGTAGGGGACGCCAGCCTCCGCGAGCAGCACGTTCATGTGTCCCGGCATGCGTCCCGCCACCGGGTGGATGGCGAATTTGACCTGCACGCCGCGATCATCCAGCAGCTCGGCGAGCTCCCAGATTTTGTGCTGCGCCTGGGCCACCGCCATGCCGTAGCCGGGTACGATGATCACCTTGCTGGAGTAGCCCATCATGATGCCGGCGTCTTCGCCGTCGATGGATTTGAGCGCCCCCGCCTCGCTCGCCGGGCCGGCCGCTTGCGGGGCGTGGCCGAAGGCTCCGAACAGTACGTTGGCCAGTGAACGGTTCATGGCCTTCGCCATCAGCTGGGTGAGCAGCGAGCCAGCCGCGCCCACCACGGTTCCGGCGATAATCATGGCCGCGTTGTTGAGCACAAAACCCTCAAACGCTACGGCCAGCCCAGTCAAGGCGTTGTACAGCGAGATCACAACCGGCATGTCTGCGCCGCCGATGGGCAGTGTCATCAGCACACCGAATGTCAGGGTGAGCAGGAAGAACGCCAGCACCAAGTAGCCGCCGGCCCCATTGAAGGCCAGGGCGGCGCCGATGACGAGCGCCGCTGCGAATACCACCAAGTTGAAAGGCTGCTGCATGGGAAACACGATGGAGCGTTTGATCAGGCCCTGCAGCTTGGCGAACGCGATCAGGCTTCCACTGAAAGATATGGTGCCGATCAGGCCCCCGAGCACCGCCAGGGTGAGCGCCGTGTGACCGTGGCCGTTGCCGAGTCCACCCCGCACCAGTTCCAAGGCCGCTATGGCGGCGGCTGCGCCGCCGCCCATGCCGTTGTACAGCGCGATCATCTGGGGCATGTCGGTCATGGCCACGCGCTTGCCGGAGACCCAGGCGACGCTGGAGCCGAGGGTGATGGCCGCGATCATCAGGACATAATTGGTCATCCCCTGCCAGAAGAATGTCACGAACGTTGCCACCAGCATGCCGACGCCTGCCCACACGATCCCGCCGCGGGCGGTGACCGGCGAGCTCATGCGCTTGAGCCCCAGGATGAACAGGGCCGCGGCCAGGAAATAGCTGACCTGGATGACCGTATTCATCAGTTCGACCCCTTACTGCTTTTGAACATTTCCAACATGCGTTCAGTCGCCACGTAACCGCCTACCGCGTTCATGGATGCAAGCAGGACTCCGAAGAAGCCGATGGTCCGTTCCAGCCCGGTATCGGCGTGGCCCATCGCCACCATCGCGCCTACCAGTACGATCCCGTGGACGAAGTTGGAGCCCGACATGAGCGGTGTATGGAGGATTACCGGCACGCGGGCGATGATCTCGTAGCCGGTGAAGGCGGCCAGCATGACGATGTACAGCGCGGTGAAGCCCTCGATCATCAATTGTCTCCTTCGACCAGTGCGCGTGTGGGCTCATGGCGGATCACCCCGTTATGGGTCAGCGCGCTTCCAGCGATGACTTCATCGTCCCAGTCCGGTACCAGTTCGCCGTCCTTGATCATCAGTGACAGGAGGTTGAGGATGTTCTTCGAGTACATCTCGCTGGCGTCGGCGGCCAGCATACTCGGCACATTCAGGGGGCCGTGTATCAGTACGCCGGCATGCTCCACTGTCTCGCCCGGCCGGGTCAGTTCGCAATTCCCCCCGCTCTCCGCGGCCAAGTCCACGATCACTGCTCCCGGTTTCATATTTTCCGTCATGGCCCGGGTGATGATGCGCGGCGCCGTGCGTCCGGGCACCGCCGCTGTGGTGATTACGACATCCGCGGTGCTGACGTGACGTCCTAACACCTCGGCGGACTGCTGCTTTTCCGCTTCGGTGAGTTCGCGGGCATAGCCGCCCTCGGTTTGGGCGTCGACGCCCACATCCACGAATTTGGCTCCCAGCGACTGTACCTGTTCCTTGGTGACGCCACGCACGTCATAGGCCTCGACGATGGCGCCGAGGCGGCGCGAGGTGGCGATCGCCTGCAGTCCCGCCACGCCGGCGCCGATCACCAGCACCTTGGCGGGGCGTATGGTTCCGGCGGCGGTGGTCAGCATCGGGAAGAAGCGGCCGGTCAGGCCCGCGGCGATCAGGGCCGCCTTGTAGCCCGCGGCGGCGGCCTGGGACGACAGGGCGTCCATGCTCTGAGCGCGGGAGATGCGTGGAATCAGTTCCATTGCGAAGCTGGTGATCCCACGGTCGCGCATACGGGCGACCCGCTCCGGGTAACGGTGGGGCATCATGAAGCCGATCACCACGGTGCCTTCCGCCAACCACTCGATCTCCTCGTCTGAGGGTGGGAGTACCTTGAGTACCACTTGGGCCTCTGAATACAGCGCCCGGGCGTCGGTGACCAACCGGGCCTTGGTGTAGGCCCCGTCTTCGAAATGGGCGCGCTGGCCCGCACCGGCTTCCAGCAGGATTTCCACGCCAAGCGTGGCCAAGCGGTCCGCGACGGCCGGTACCACAGCGACGCGAAGTTCTCCCGGGGTGTTTTCCTTAGCGACGGCCACGCGTATCGGCATCGTCTGTCCTCGCTCTACCGGCTTTGTTCGTGTTGGGTTGACCAGGGCAGGAAAGCATCACGCATACGCGGTGCGGCCAGTCTGAGCCGTTCCTGGGTTCCCGCAGATGTGCCAGCGCGGGCAAGGCTCACCCCGGCACAGTAAAGCGGAGAATAATAGCCCATTCTGCCCAGCGTTCAAACTTACCGGACTAGGGTCCGGCGCGTTTCCGGACGGTGGCCAAAGGGGTGAAGGGTGGGGAAAGGGCTGGAACTGGCTGCATTTACACAAAGATGATACCCTTTTCCTCCACCCGACTGGTGGGTCGGACGGACGGTATCCCGCTCCTATGCCCGCCCCGGGTTCGGACTTCGGTCGCGGGGTTGGCGGCCGATAACCCGGGTGGTGCCCAGGTCGAGCCCTGGGATGGCGATACCCCGAGGAGCACCGTGTACGACTTGAGGCTCCAAGTTCTGCGGACCGATGTGGCGGGCATGCCCCTGGAATGGATCGATTACCAGGACGCCGTACGCCTATATCACCTCGGGCAGGTGGCTTATACCTGCGGAACCCTGCTCTACCGCATCCATGGTGGGATCAATGCCATCACCGGCCTGCGCAGCATGATCGACGTTAATTCGATCATCGCCACCTATGGTGACAATCACGCATTGGCGAAGGCCCGAGATCACTATGTACCGCCCCTCAACAACCCGGCGCTGTTCAAGCGCGACGCCCGGTTGTGCCTCTACTGCGGGCAGCGTTTCGCGGACCGTGATCTGTCGCGGGACCATGTCACGCCCTTGAGTCACGGTGGGGAAGACGCCTGGAACAATGTGGTGGCTGCCTGCAAGCGGTGCAACAACCACAAGGCGGGACGCTCGCCGGAGCAGGCACAAATGGAGCTGTTGGCGGTGCCCTTCGTGCCTACTCACGCGGAGTACATCTACCTGCAGGGCCACCGGGTGTTGGCGGACCAGATGGAATTCCTACTGGCCCACTTCCCCCGCACCAGCCCGCTGCACGAACGCCTGCGCCGTCAAGCCTGAATTGCGCGGCACCAGGGCGGGTGACCGCCGGCCACGCACGCAGCGTACTTGGTGGATGGCTGTCCGTATATCTGTGCCTATTTCGTATGGTCCGTGATCGTCGGCATCGTGCCACGTCCGTGCCGCTCGCGCTCGCCTCTGGCCAGCGTCTCGGGGAAAGAATCGGCGCGCATTTCTCACCGGCCTACTGCCGTGTCCGCCGTTGCCCCGGTATCGTGCGCTGCCTATGATGTCCAGGCGGCGCGCCGGGACGCTCATCCGGCTCCATCACCAGGACCAATCACCATGGCGGCGTTACCCGGGGACACACTCTGGCTGGCGGTCGCCGCGCAGCTTACCGCGGTAACCGGGGTCACCTTTGCCACCTATCGCGCTCAGCCCCTGGGCGGGGGCTGTATCAACGCCGCTTACCGGCTGGAGGACGGTCGCCGCCGCTATTTCGTCAAGATCAACACGGCGGCACGGGCGTCGATGTTCGAGGCCGAGGCGGACGGACTCCGGGAGATCGCCCGCAGCGCGACGGTTCGGGTGCCGAAGCCGATCTGTACCGGTGTCCACGGTAGCTCGAGTTACCTAGTGCTGGAGGCGTTGGATCTGGCAGCAGGGAGTTCGCGCCTAGCGCTGGAGCACCTCGCCCGACAGCTTGCGGCCATGCACCGCACGCCGTGCCCGCGCTTTGGCTGGCATCGCGACAACACCATCGGATCGACCCCCCAACCGAACGCCGTCTCCGATGACTGGGTGGCGTTCTGGCGGGAGCGGCGCTTGGGGTTTCAGTTGGAGTTGGCAGCCCGCAACGGGCATGGGGGACGGCTGCAATCCCGGGGACAGCGGTTGATGGCGGGGTTGCCGGCCTTCTTCCAGGGGCACCGGCCGGTGCCCGCGTTGTTGCACGGTGACCTATGGGGTGGGAACTATGGAATGACGGACGCGGGTGAGCCGGTGATCTTCGATCCTGCCACCTACCATGGGGACCGGGAGGCCGACCTGGCTATGACCGAGCTGTTCGGTGGATTCGGGGAGCGTTTCCACCATGCCTACGGGGAGGTCTTCCCCGTGGACCCCGGGTACCCTACCCGCCGGGTGCTCTACAATCTCTATCACGTCCTGAATCACCTGAATCTGTTTGGCGGAGGATACCGGGCCCAGGCCGAGCAGATGATCGATCTCCTGCTGGCGGAACTGGGCTGAGGGCTAGTGCGCCGTGGGGGGAGCGGTGGGGTGTGTCGCCCCGCCCGGCGCCGTGCCCGAGTCCGGCTCGTCCCCCGAATTCAGATCGAATTTCGGACGTGGCGGGTTGCCATCGTAGATGACGTACATGCGGTGTTGATGATAGGCCTGTCGTACGAAGGTGTAGGGGTCGAGGGCGCCGACCCCCAGCACTTGGCCCGCGGCCAGCAGTTGCGCGCGCTTGTCGATCGTTTGCAGGACCCCGAGCGGTATGCTGATCACGATGGGCACGTAGGTCAGGGGATCGGTCAACAGGCCGACACCGAGGCCGTAGATGTCCCGGGTGCTGGAGGAGCCGAACAAGGGCAGCACCAGGTAGTTATCGGTCTCCACGCCCCAACCCGCCAGCGTCTGTCCAAAATCCTCCTCGTGGGCTTGCATCCCAAGATGTGTGGCTACGTCGAACAGTCCACCAATTCCAATTGTGGAGTTGGTGATGAAACGTCCGGAGTCCGACGCCCCTTGGGACCACTTACCCTGAAAGACGTCATTGACGATGACGTTCAGATATACCAAGTTGCCGAAGAAGTTCGACACGCCGGTACGTACCGGCTGCGGCGTGATATACACGTAACCGCGTGCCACCGGCTCCAGGACATGGCGGTCCAGCGTATCGTTGAACCAGTAGATCTTGCGATTGACATGTTCGTAGGGATCCTGGAACCGGTCGTGGAAGTTGGAGAGGTTGGAACAGCCCGGCACGGTGCTTAGGACCAGGGGAATCAACGCCATGTGAACCAGCCGCATGCCTGTCTTCATCGCCGTGCCGCCATCCTTTTGCGTGAGGTTATCGGGCGCGGCTACGAGGCCGATCGCCCAGTCGTTTTGTCGGCAGTCCAGCGCAAAAGCTTACCGCGGGCGCGGGCAGGATGCACGTGGCTCGGGGCGCCCGCCGGTGGGGTTCGGGCCGTACCCGCCACCAAGGCGAATATCCCGAATGACGGCCCGGCTTCCGTCACAGCGCACTTGCGCCCGCCAAGCGTCGCGGCGCGGCGTCGCCGCCGGGTGCGCCATCGTCTTCCGCACCGTATACTCTTGACATCCGCGTATGGGGTGACTGTCTGAAGGCGGCAACATGAAGATGAGCGAATTTGCCCGGCGCCGGCGTCAGCTGATGCGTATGATGGGCACGGACAGCATTGCGATCCTACCCGCCGCGCCGGAACGGGTACGTAACCGGGACGTGGAATATGTGTACCGTCAGGACAGTGATTTCCAATACCTGACCGGCTTCCCGGAACCAGAAGCAGTGGCCGTGCTGGCCCCCGGCCGGCGCCATGGGGAATATATCCTTTTCTGTCGCCCGCGCGATCCGGATCGCGAGACATGGACTGGCGCACGCGCCGGCCAGGAAGGGGCCGTGGAGGCGTTTGGGGCCGACGATTCATTTCCCATCGGGGACCTGGACGATATCCTGCCTGGTTTGTTGGAAGGCCGGGAACGGGTCTTTTATACCATGGGTCGTCACCCGGAATTCGATCAGCGTCTGATCGCCTGGGTCAACCGGATCCGGGACAATACCCGTGCCGGCAGTCGCGCACCGGGTGAATTCGTGGCGCTGGATCCCATGTTGCACGAGATGCGTTTATTCAAAGGCGCGGCGGAATTGAGGGTGATGCGCGCAACGGCGCGGATTGCCATGGAGGCGCATCGGCGCGCGATGCAGGTGTGCCGCCCCGGCATGATGGAGTACGAGATCGAGGCGGAGCTGCTCCATCACTTCCGGCGCCACGGCGCCCAAAACGCCTACCCGCCGATCGTGGGCGGGGGTGCCAACGGCTGCGTGTTGCATTACATAAGCAACGATCAGCCATTGCAGGATGGAGATCTGTTGCTGATCGACGCGGGCGCCGAGTTGGAATGCTATGCGTCCGATATTACCCGCACCTTTCCGGTGAACGGCCGTTTCAGCCCCGCTCAAAGGGCCGTCTACGAGCTGGTGCTGAAGGCCCAGCACGCCGCAATCGCCAAGGTCCGGCCCGGGAACCACTGGAACGATCCCCATCATGCGGCGGTCAAGGTGTTGACCGAGGGGATGGTGGAGCTGGGCCTGCTCAAGGGCAAACCCGCGGCCCTCATCCGGGATGAGGCCTACCGGCGATTCTACATGCATCGCACGGGCCACTGGATGGGGATGGATGTGCACGACGTGGGCGAATACAAGGTCGCCGGCAAGTGGCGCCTGCTGGAGCCCGGCATGGTGTTGACGGTGGAGCCGGGCCTGTATATTCCCGCCGGGTCCAAGGGCGTGGCGAAGAAGTGGTGGAATATCGGCGTGCGGATCGAAGACGACGTGCTGGTCACCGCCACGGGCCACGAAGTGCTGACGGGTGGGCTGGCCAAAGGGGTCGAGGAGATTGAGGCATGGATGGCGCGCAAGGCCTCCTAGCTACGCGCGTCCGGCCGTCCGCCGCGCTGGAGCGGCGCTCGGTCCAGGACCGGCGGCAGGTCTTCCCCGTGCGCCGTGCCTGGCCCGGTAGCAGGCCTCGATCATGACCAGCGACTTCGACCTGTTGATCCTGGGTGGCGGTTTGGTGGGCGTCAGCTTGGCGTGCGCACTGGGCGGGCAGGGTCTGCGCATCGGACTCGCGGAGGCGGTTACCCCGAATTCGGATGGTGGACCCGGTTACGACGACCGCAGTCTGGCACTGGCCTACGGGTCGCGGCGCATCTTCGAGGGGATGCGTCTGTGGGACCGGCTGGTGGCGGAGGTCACGCCCATCCACCGCATCCACATTTCGGAGCGCGGGCGTTTCGGGGCCGCACGCATCGACCGCGCGGAGGAAGGGGTGGAGGCCCTGGGCTATGTGGTGCCGAGCCGGGCATTGGGCCGGGTGCTGATGGACCGGCTCGCGACGCTCGACGGCGTGGAACTGCTATGCCCGGTAACCCTGGATGGGTTTTCTGTACAGCCGGATCTGGTTCAGGTGCGGTTGCAGACCGATGGGCGGGCCCGTGCGGTAAACGCGCGGCTGCTGGTGGCGGCGGACGGGGCGCGCTCGGCAGTGCGTACCGCCTTGCATATTCCCACCCGGCATTGGGAATACGGTCAGACGGCAGTGCTGGCCAATATCACCCCGGGGCGGCCGCACGGGCATGTGGCCTACGAGCGATTCACCGACCAGGGTCCTCTGGCCCTGCTTCCCCTGGACGCGGATCGTTGTGCCATGGTGTGGACCCGGCGCGACGCAGCGGTGGCGGGTGTGCTGGCATTGAATGACGCGGATTTCCTGGCGGCCCTGCAGACGTGTTTCGGGGGCCGGCTCGGGCGCTTGCTGCGGGTCGGCGCGCGCAGCGTGCAACCCCTGTCCCTGACCCTGGCCCGCGAGGCGGTTCGGCCGCGGGTGGCACTCATCGGCAATGCCGCCCATACCATCCATCCGGTGGCTGGGCAGGGGTTCAACCTTGGCCTGCGGGACGTAGCGGTACTGGCGGAAGTGGTGGCACGGGCGGTGGCGGAGGGCCGGGATCCCGGGCACCGCGTGGTGCTGGACGCCTATGCTCAATGGCGCCGCCAAGACCAGCGCCGGGTGGCCCTGTTCACCGACGGGCTGGCGCGGATCTTCACCAGCCCGCTGGGTCCCGTGGCCGCCTTGCGCAACGCCGGTCTGCTCGCCCTGGACCTGTGCCCGCCGGTCAAGCATCTGCTGACTCGCCGGACCATGGGTATCGCCGGGCGGCTGCCGCGGCTGGCGCGGGGCCTGGGCCTGTAGCGCCCGGGAACCCCGTATCCTGGCCGATGGGCTCCGCGGTCATTTTTTACGACATGGACACTAAGTGAGGCCCATTCGCCGTACACTCACTGAACTCGTGTTCACGGCGTTACCCGACCTTATGGATGACCACTTCGACATTGCGATCATTGGCGCCGGTCTGGTTGGCGGCACACTGGCTTGCCTACTGGACCGCAGCGGGTTTCGGGTGGCACTGGTGGAGGCCCGCGCCCCGCGGCCGCCGGGTGAGATGGGGGCCGATCCGCGGGTCTGGGCGCTGACCCTGGCCTCGGAACGGATCCTGCGTCACGCCGGCCTGTGGCCGCGGCTGGATCCGAGGCACCTGGGCCCGTTCCGGGAAATGGAGGTATGGGACGGCGCCGGAAGCGGACGGATCCATTTCGATAGCGCGGACATCGGGGTTTCCGCCTTGGGCCACATCGTCGAGAACCACCATTTGGAGGTGGCCCTGCGGGCGCAACTGCAGGACCTGCCTTCGGTGGAGTGGATCTGTCCCGCCGAGCCCGCTGCCCTCTGCTTCGGTGACGCGGCGGTACAGGTGGATCTGTCGAACGGGCGCCGGCTCACCGCGGGGCTGGTGGTGGGGGCCGATGGGGCCGATTCCACCGTGCGCCGCTACGCGGGCATCGCGACCCACGGCCAGCCCTATGTACAGAGCGCGGTGGTGGCGTGCGTGCGTACCGAGGAATCCCACCGGGAGACCGCATGGCAGCGCTTCCTGCCCGAGGGGCCGGTCGCGTTTCTACCCTTGGCGGATGGGCGCAGTGCCGTGGTTTGGTCCACGACGCCGGTCCATGCCCAGGCGCTGCTGGCGATGGATGAGTCCGCGTTTCTGGACGCCCTGCGGGAGGCCGGCAACGGGACCCTGGGGTCCCCATTGGAGACCGGACCCCGCGCCGTCTTTCCGTTGCGCCGCTTGCATGCCGATGCCTATGTGCGTGACGGGCTGGCGCTGGTAGGAGACGCCGCCCACACGGTCCATCCCCTGGCAGGGCAGGGGGTTAATCTCGGTCTCCTGGACGCCGCAAGCCTAGCCCAAGTGCTCGGGGAGGCCCAGCGTACCGGCCGCCGTGTCGGTGCGCTGCGGGTGCTGCGTCGCTACGAGCGTTGGCGTAAGGGCGAGAATCTGGGCATGTCGGCGGTGTTGGACGGATTTCAGCGCTTGTTCGGGAGTCCCCGGCCGCCGGTGCGTTGGCTGCGCAACGCCGGGCTCAACCTCACCGATGCGGCGCGCCCGGTGAAGCGGCGCATCATGGCGCGCGCGTCCGGCCTCGCGGGCGATCTCCCGGAGCTGGCGCGCCCGGGGGTGGCGGGGTGACCCGGCCGCGGCCGCCACAGGCCGGCGCACGGCGATCCGGCGGCGGTGTTCGCCGATATCCGCGCCCGGCCGCCTGATCTCCGCTGCGCGCCGATGGACCTGCTGCAGATCACCTCCATCCTGGTTGCCGTCGCTGCGTTGTTCAGCTACCTCAACGAACGTTTCCTGCGGTTACCCACCACCATCGGCCTGATGCTGATCGCGCTGGTCATGTCCCTGGGACTGATCGTGCTCGGACATCTCGGTCTCGCACCGGATACCGCGGTGCGCGAGTTCCTGAGCCATATCGACTTCAATCAAGCGCTGCTGCATGGGATGCTGAGCTTTCTCCTGTTCGCCGGCGCCCTGCACGTGAATCTGGAGGACCTGCAGCGCCACGGGTGGACCATCGGCCTGCTGGCCACCGGTGGTGTCGTGTTCTCCACGGCGGTGGTGGGGGTGCTCGGCTGGTGGTTGCTGAAGTCGTTGGGGATGGAACTGCCGTTTCTGTACTGCCTGGTGTTCGGAGCACTGATTTCGCCCACCGATCCCATCGCGGTGCTGAGCGTCTTGAAGACCACGCATGTCTCCCGGGGGCTGGAGACCAAGATCGCGGGCGAGTCGCTGTTCAACGACGGGGTGGGGGTGGTGCTGTTTCTGGTGCTGTTGGGAATTGCGGCCGAAGGCAACGGTGTCCATCCGGGCGAGATCGCGCTGCTGTTTTTGCGCGAGGCGGGCGGCGGGGCCGTATTCGGGCTGGCAACGGGCTATCTGGCCTACCGAATGCTGAAAGGCGTGGACAACTATTCGGTGGAGGTGCTGATCACGCTCGCGCTGGTGACCGGAGGCTATACCCTGGCCGACGCGCTGCATCTATCGGGACCCATCGCCATCGTCGTGGCCGGACTGCTGATCGGCAACCATGGCCGGGTGCTGGCCATGTCGGACACCACCCGGCAACACTTGGATATGTTCTGGGAATTGGTGGACGAGATCCTCAACGCCGTGCTGTTTGTCCTGATCGGCCTGGAGGTGCTGGTGCTCACCTTTACCCCCCGCTACCTGGTGGCGGGCGCCGCGATGATCGTCGTGGTGCTGGCGGCGCGTTTCGTGAGCGTGGGCCTGCCGGTGCGCCTGCTGCGCCGGTTTCGGGAGTTCAGTCCCAACGCAATCCTCATCCTGACCTGGGGTGGGTTGCGCGGTGGCATCTCGGTGGCCCTGGCCCTATCCCTGCCACCGGGCCCCGAACGCCCGGTGATCCTGGCGATCACCTATGTGGTAGTGGTGTTCTCCATTCTGGTTCAAGGACTCACGGTAAAACGGCTCGTGCAAGGGCCGTTCGGCCAGGGTCGCGGTGCAGACCGACACTGACGTATCCCCGCAGCCCTCCGCCTGATGCCGCGGTGCTAAGCCGCCCGCGGCATCGGCCCGGGACGGGTCCACCGCCACAGCACCACGAGCCCCAGAGCGGTCAAAAACAAGGTGCCCGGTTCCGGGACCGCCCGGCGTGCCGCGATCGCAATGATCTCGTGGCCGGCGGCGGTGGGATGGATACCGTCCCAGAACAGATAGTGGTTCGGGTCGCTGCAGTAGGCGAGATTCGGATTCGCCTGGCCGAAGCTCAGGCACGGGTTGGTGACGTCGGTCAGGCCGTAGGCGCCTGGATTGCTGGTGACCTGATCGATCAGCCCGAAGATGTCCAGGCCCAGCAACCGGGTGCCCGGATGGAGCGTGCGGATCCCGCCCAGAGTGCTGTTGAGCAGGGTATCGAAGGTTGCCGACAGTAGCGTGGCGTCCGTTGCGACGCCGGCATCCTGGGCCGCCGGTGTCAAGCCCAGGTTGGGCACGTTCGGTACCAGGATGGTGCCGGCGCCGGCACCAATCAGATCCTGGACGATTCCGCCGACATTCGCCACCGCGGTCTTGAGCGCCGCGAGCGGATTGGCCGATGTGGCCGCGTCGCGTACGTCGTTGCTGCCGCCCCACACCACATAGAGCGCATTGTGCGGCAGCCCGCCGGGATAGGCGGCGAGCAGTGTCTGGCTCTGATCCAGCAGCGATGGCGGGATGCTGCCCGCCGGACCGGTGCGCGCGCCGCCAAAGGCGTAGTCGCTGCCGCCGAGCAGCGACGGCGTGGCCGATAGCCCCAGCATGCCGGCCAGATCCTCGGCCCAGACGGGGCCGTTGCTGAATCTTCCGCTTGCATAGGGTAGTGACGGGATAGGAGCGAAGGGAGGCTGTGACGTGCGCCCGCCCAGGGCCACGAACGCGTTTCCGCTGTCCGACAGGCTGTCGCCCAGCACAAACAGACTGGTATACGGTGTCGCAACGGCGGCATGGGCGGTGAGTATCAGGGTAGCGGCGGTCAGAAAACGGACGACGAGATGCCTATGCATGGCGGTTGGTCCCCGGCTGTGAATTGTGGTTCGATTTGGCCAGCGGTAGCACGATAACAGGGCACGGTGGATGCCGCAGCCTATTATTCTGCGCCGGGCCGCGTGAGGGCAAGGACGACCGGATGCCTGGGGGGGACCGTAGCAGCCGATGCAGCCGCGCGGCGTAGTATGGACCTGGACGAAATCGGGCCGGGGGTCATTCGGTCGTGACCGGGGTCTGCCGGCGATGACCGGCCAAGGCCGGCGTGGCGTGTCAGAGAGGGCGTGCGTCCCGGGACTATATGCCCCCCCTCCCGACGTCCTTATCAGGGCCGCTTCTGCAGTTTGCGTTGCAAGGTGCGCCGGTGCATCCCCAGCACATGGGCGGTCGCCGACAGGTTGTTGTCGTTTCTCATGAGTACCCGTTGGAGATGTTCCCACTCAAGTTGCCGTACCGACAGCGGGCGATCGAGCGTTGGGACGGAGGTATCACCTCCGTCGGGAGATTTACCCGGCCGGCCCGGCGTGTACGGTCGTATCCTGTCCCGGGCTTGCGCCAGATTGAGAAACCGGCTCTACTCTTCGAGCGTGATGGCCCGTGGCGGGGCTTTGTTGTCGCCTGTGGCCGAGTCCCAGAACGAGATGGCCCGGACACGATCGCGGGCACTTTGAACCCCAATGGAGGATGCGAGATGAAAGACGTGGTCCTGTTGGTGGGGCGTTTGTTCATGGCTTCGATCTTTCTGATCAGCGGTTTTCACAAGATCACCGGGTATGCGGGTACCCAGGCGTTCATGCAGTCCCATGGCGTTCCGGGCATGTTGCTGCCCCTGGTGATCCTACTGGAGCTGGGTGGCGGTACCCTGTTGGTGTTGGGTTGGCAGACGCGACTGGTGGCCTGGTTATTCGCCGGATTCACGCTGGCGGCAGCGTTGATCTTCCATACCAACTTCAGTGATCAGTCTCAGGTGCTGCTATTCATGTTGCATATGCCGATCGTCGGGGGATTCCTGGTGCTCGCGGCCCACGGCGCGGGCGGGTTGAGCCTCAATGGCGGCGGACGGCCGTCCGCTGACTGAACCGACCTGGGAGTGGGTGGCCCCCCGGCTTTGCAGTGGCCGCTGATCCCGCCGGTCCGGTTGTGGCTGCTCGACCTGGTGTACCGCAGACGTGTCCCCGTCACGATTCACATGACGGTCGTGGCCGCGACGCTACGACGATGGTACCCTGACCCGCTCCTGATGTTGGATGGTTGAATGGTGCGGATCGTTCCCTAGCCCGGTGCCGCCGCCGGCGTTGTACCGATTTCGCGTGGAGCGGTGCAATGCAGATGCCGCAGACCGATGTCCCCTGTGTTACGGCCGAGCAGATGCGCGAGGTGGACCGCGCGATGGTGGAAGGCCTGGGCATCGGCTTGATCCAAATGATGGAGAGCGCCGGGCGGCATCTGGCTCATCTGGCACGCAGTCGATTTCTGGACGGTGATCCGGTGGGCCGGGTGGTCACGGTGCTGGCCGGGTCCGGCGGCAACGGCGGCGGTGCCCTGGTGTGCGCCCGCCGTCTACATACCTGGGGTGCCGAGGTCACGGTGGTCCTGGCCCGCGACACTGACGCGTTCGTCCCGGCCTCTGCCCACCAGTGGGAGATCTTGACGCGCATGGGGGTTGCGGTGCTCGGGGCAGATGCTGTCTCCCACGCGCCGCAAGGCGGTTTGATCGTGGACGGGATCCTCGGTTACAGCCTTGCGGGGGCACCGCGGGGCGCATCTGCGGACTTGGTGCGCTGGGCCAACGGATGCGCGACGACGGTCCTCGCACTGGATGTGCCCTCGGGAGTCGATGCCGGGTGTGGCACCGTGTACGATCCCGCAATCCGTGCCACTGCAACGCTTACCCTAGCGTTGCCCAAGTGCGGTCTGTTTTCCGCCGCCGCCGCGCCGTACGTAGGTGAACTTTACTTGGCGGATATCGGCGTGCCCGCTGCCGTTTATCAGGCGCCATCGCTGGGATTGACGGTCGGTCCGCTGTTTGCCCGCGAGGAAATTATCCGCTTGAGTTGACGACACGGGTGCGGGGTGGGGAGGATGGTGTATCATCACCCGCGCCGGGAGGCGCGAATCCGCGCCCTATGCCCGTCACGGCGGCGCCCCCTCAGGGACCCTGAATCGAGACATTCCGGAAGATCGCATCAGGCATGAACGCGACGGTAGAACTGCACGTGATCATCGGTTCCGGCGCGTTGGGCATGGCCCTCAGCCGGGAGTTGCTCGCGCGACGCAAGCGCGTGCGCATGGTCAACCGCTCCGGGGTGGCCGATGTGCCCACGCGGGTATACGTATTCCGGGGCAACGCTGCCGATCCCGCGACCCTGCGCGAGGCTTGCGAGGATGCCACGGTGATCTACCACTGCGCGCAACCCTCCTATAAGGATTGGGTGGCTACCGCGCCCGCTCTTATGGACGGTGTCATTGAGGCCGCCGCGGTGTCCGGGGCCCGGGTTGTGTACGCCGACAGTCCATGGGCCTACGGCCCGGAGCCCGGCCCGCTAACCGAGGAACTGCGCTGCCGGCCCTCCGGGGTCTTCGGTGCCGTCCGTGCTCGGCTCGCCGCCCGGCTCATGGAGGCTCATCAGAGCGGACGGGTGCGCGCCACCATCGGCCGCGCCGCGGATTTCTTCGGGCCGTTTTCCCGTACCTCACTCCTCGGACGTTACGTATTCGACCCGGCCATGGGCGGGCGGACCATTCGGGTGCCGGGTGACCCTGATTTACCGCATACCTACACCTACATCGACGATTTCGCCCGTGGGCTGGTTGTCCTCGCCGAACGGGATGAGTCTTTGGGACAGGCCTGGCATGTTCCCAGTGCCGAGACCGTGACCACCCGGTGCTTCGTGGAAATGGTACTCAAAGAACTGGGTGCACAGACGCGGCTGCAGGTGGCGCCGCGATCTGGGTTCACTGTGCGGGGCTGGTTCGATCCAGCGGCAAAGGCACTGAACGAGACCCGTCAGCAGCGGGACCGGCCGTTCGTCTTGGGCCACGGAAAATTCCAAACCGCGTTCGGTGCCGAGACCACGCCGCATCCGGAGGCGATCCGCAAGACCCTGGAGTGGTGGCGTCAGAACCCGGCCTGAGCCGGAGGTGGGGCATGAACGTTCCAGCGCTTGAGACTTTACTGGCAGCGTTCCCGGTGGTGGCCCGGATCGTGGTGGCGTGGAGTGACATGGACGCCCTGGGCCACGTGAACAACGCAATGTATTTCCGTTACTTCGAGGCGGCGCGGATCGCTTATCTGGAGCGCCTGGATGCCATGGCGCTGTTGGGCGCCACCGGTGTCGGGCCGATACTCGCCGCCACCCACTGCCATTTTCGGGCTCCTCTTACCTATCCGGACACGATCGCCGTGGGTGCCCGTACCACGGGGGTAGGTGAGGACCGGATCACCATGGAATATGCTGTAGTTAGCCCCCGGCTGGGCCGGGTGGCCGCGGAAGGTGGAGCGGTGGTCGTCACCTATGACTATCAGCAGAATCGCAAGGCCCCGCTCCCTGAGGCACTGCGGGCACGGATTGCGGCCCTCGAAGGCGCACCGGCTGGACTCACGCCGTAACGGAATTGTTCGCGGCCGCCGATCGCACCGGGACGCACCGCATGCTCGAACGCCGACACCGCGCTGTAGCACCGTAATTTGAAGTCAGTATGCGGCGCACAGGAGAAGCATTTCTGGATGTTCCGTCATTTCGCATCGCACACCCGGTTCGTCGTGGTGTGCGGACCCTGGTGGGCCGTCTGATTTGTGCCGCTATTCAGGTTTTTGGCCCGAGGACCACGAGCCGCTAAAGCAGCCTGCTCGTGAGTCGATAGTACAGACGCGGCACCACGCGATTTGCAAGCGTAGAGAACTTTTCCTACATCTTGATGTCGAGTGAAGGACGTGCCAACCCGTTCTCAGCAGGGTCCAACGTGGTGTCGGTAGACTGACTCTAGTCTCTAATGTGAGGTTCCGTCATGGCTTATGACCGTGCTTCGATCGCAACCCGCCCCGCTGCGGCACGCGTCCTCCTCGCGCTGCTCCTGGCCGCGTTTACGGCTGGCGCCCATGCTGACGCATCCGGGAAGGATACGTCAAAAAAAGACACCTATAGCCAGGATACGGTGATCCACGACGCCACGACTTTCTTCGGGAAAGGCAGTGCGGGTATCGCCAAGGTCGTCGAAAAGGCGTTCGCCGATCAGGGGCGTCCCAATGCGATCATCAAGGGCGAGGAAGTCGGCGGGGCCCTGGTAGTGGGCCTGCGCTATGGCGATGGCACCTTGGAAATGAAGAACGGTGCACAGGAAAAGGTATTCTGGACCGGCCCGTCAGTGGGTTTCGACTTCGGGGGCAACGCCTCCAAGGTCTACGTGCTGGTCTATAATCTGCCGAATCTCGACGCCATCTTTCAACGTTTCCCCGCTGTCGATGGCAGCCTCTACTATGTAGCTGGCGCGAGCATCAACTATCAACGGATCGATGGTATTACCCTGGCACCGATCCGCCTGGGAGTGGGCTTGCGTGCCGGCGTGAGTCTGGGTTACATGCATTACACCCGCAAGAAGTCCTGGATGCCCTTCTAACCGGTGTTCCTCGCAGGCTGTTCCAGTTCCCGCCAGCACCAGCGACGGAGGGTCGTGTGACACGCCACTATTCGGTGCCGCGTTGCCCTGACGGGGGCAGCCCTGTGTCGGAGCTGGGTCTTTACCAGAGCCAGCCGAAGGGCGGGTGCTGCCAACCCGTGACCCGCCCGTTCCCGGTAAACATGACGGAGCCGTTGCCAGTGCCGGTGTATTGGTAGTACCAAACCGGTTGCCCGTTGAGTTGAAAGCGCCGGCTTGGCTCCCCCAGCAGCGCCCGCACCTGGTCACCGTTCATCCCTTCCCTGAGCGCGCTCCAGCTTTCCTTGGCACTGGGGGTGAGGACGCGGCCCGCGTCGTGGTGTGGGACTGTGGGCGCTTGGGTGGCCGAGCGGGAGATGGTAGGCCCGGGTGGTGGTGACTGAGGCTGAGCCGTCGCCGCCGGCTTGCGGGCCTTCAGTGTATGCACCTCCTGTTCCAGTTCCTGGACCCTGCGCTCGAGCTGATCCACTTGGTGTTGGATGCCGGTGTTGCCGGGCGCATCGGCATGTGCGGGGGTAATCATCGGTGGGGCGACGGCCAGTGCCAGGACCCAGGTGACGGAGCGTAACCGGAATCGTCGTTGAATCATGGCGTTTTCCTGCGGTGTAGCGAAGGCGTGAGGGATTTTATTTAGAACCTATCTCAAATGCATCTCGGTCGCCCATGCGGCGTTGCGGACCCTGCTGCGGTGCTCATTGACGGGGCGTAAACGGCGCTCCTCGCAGGGCCCGCGCCTTGCCTGAACGCCCGATCTGCGATTTTGAGATAGGTTCTAGTATCGCACGACGGGCGTTCCGCGGGTAACCAATAAACGGGCCGCCACCCGTACTTCGGTGATTACCACATCAGCCAGCCGAGCAGGTAGAAGGTGTTGTTGTCTGGTATAGCCGGTGTACTGGGCCGTGAACTTGGTGTTCTCCCAGGGCAGGTAGCTCGCCTGGAGGATGTAGCCGCGGCTGTCGCCGGTGATCAGGGCCGAGTTCCCGGTCTTCTGAAAGTAGGCCACGGTGCCTGTTGCCCAGTGCCCCAGATGGTAGGTGCCGTTGAGCCGCAAAGTCCTGCCCTGTGCCGATTCTCCATTCACCAGTCCGCCCACGGCCCCGCTGTATCCATCCACGTTTTCATAGAGGTAGAGCATGTGGGCAGATATCGAGTCACTGTCGTTCACGGGCCGCTCGTACTGGGCATCGACGCCGACGTCGGTGTACTTGTCGCTCACACCGTTTACGGCGGGAAAATTGGCGGCTGGTACTAGTCTGGCGTACAGCCCAAGGGTGCCGACCTCCAAGTAGTTGGCGCCGAAGTTCTGTTGCCATGCCAGCCGCCAGTACGGCGCGAAATTCTGGATCGTGCCGGGGCTGCAGGAGCTGATGGACGGATCGCACCCGGTACCGCCCGGAACGCCCAGGTGTGCGGAGCGGTAGGCGTCCGCCTCGACATAGAGGTGCCCGTTCACCAGCGTGTAGGCGCCGAGTCCGGCCACGTCCTGTGCCAGCCTGCCGTCGAGGAGGGCGCTATAGGTGGGTGTGCCGGCGGTGTTCGAGGACGCGAACGGGAAGCCCCAGGCCGGGACCGTGTTCCACACGTCCTGTACCGTGGGGTTGTTGTTCAGGGTCACTCCGTAGATCGTGTCGCCGCCAAACAGAGTGGTGTGATTGGCATAGCGCACATCCGTGCTGTCCCAACGGAACTTGTCGTTCGGCTGACTATAGGTAAACCGCAAGAAGGTCCCCATGTGCGGGGAGATCTCGCCTGCGAAGAAGAAACTGAGCTGCTGCGGGAACTCCACGTTGTTGTTCTGTATGTCCTGCCCGGCTGTCCTACGCAGCGCCGCGGTGCTGGCGACATTGGTGAATCCCACCTGCAGCATGGCGGACAGCGGCGGGATTCCGGGAACACCGTGTGGCAGGCCTGACAGGGTAATCCCGTCTGGCGCGCGAAGCTGGGTACGGCGTTGGCGTTGGTTGAGAACAACACGGCCGCGATGACGACCGAACCCGCAAGTCCCTTGATTACAGATCGCCGTTTCATGGGTATTCCGCCCTGCTGCGTTGATGCGTTGTCCCGGTATGGATGACGCTGGGTCCGGACTGATCGTGAGGGCCACCTTGCTAACCCGCAAACCCACGGGACAAGTAAAGCCAAATGCCACCGGAAGGTCATTGACGTGCGTCAGCTCGCCGCCATTTCAGTAACGTACCGGATGCGCAACTGACCGTCTACTTCTTGCGACTACCGTACCACCAGCGATCAGACGACGGCCAACGCTACGGATGCCCCACGCAAAAAAACGGGCCGCGGATAGTCGCGGCCCGTTCCACTGAAGGGGAATCACCACATCAGCCAGCCGAGCAGGTAGAAGGTGTTGTTGTCTCCTGCGTGGGCGCTGTCCCCGTCGAATTTGGTATAGCCGGTGTACTGGGCCGTGAACTTGGTGTTCTCCCAGGGCAGGTAGCTCGCCTGGAGGATGTAGCCGCGGCTGTCGCCGGTGATCAG